>NZ_JBTIXF010000010.1:0-152939 GCF_055793945.1 Plantactinospora sp. A48
AGCACGCCGCCAGCGTTCGTCCTGAGCCAGGATCAAACTCTCCAACAAAAACTTGTCGAACAGCAAAACCCGGCAAACAAAAAACATTCGCCAAGAAACCCCCCACAACCAGAATCCAACCAACAGCACAAAACCATCAGTCAGACCAGCCACAGAAGGCAAAAATTGGCACTGGCTTATCAAACACCCTGTTGAGTTCTCAAAGAACAACCACACACCAAGAAACCAGCCGATTCACCGACTGCCAACTCGGGGCTTGCCGTTCCGTTCTTTGCCTTGCGGTTTCCCGCTTGGCACTTCTACTACGTTACTCGGTGGCTTTCGTTGTGTCAAATCCGGTTCCTCCCGGTTTGACCCACCAAATTCCACCCGGCAACGCACCCCACAATGATCCGGACGGTCATCAACCGCCCCGAACACCTGCGAGGATTTCGACAGGACCGGCCGCGCTCGGATCGCTCCGTACGCTCGCCCGGCTGCCCGCCGACCGGCAACCCTACCCGATGGATCCGGTGTGGCCAAACCGGCCCGTGGGCCGCTCTGTCACCTGACCACCGTCCAGGCTCCCGCCACGGTCACCCGTGGGGAAAGCCTGAAGGATTGGCCCGCGACGGCCTCGTCGGCACTTTCGCGCCGCCTCGTCCGTTCCCGTGGGCAGAGAGAAAGTTACGCGGCCCGACGAACGAACGTCAAATCGGCCGGCGGCGTCGCGCGTCACACCCGGAAGAATCTCGGCCGGCGGGCGGACCGCCCTCACTCGGACTCCCACACCGACGCTGATCCCGGTCCGCCCCATCTCAGTCCGCCGACAGCAGCTCCAGCACCGCGGTCTCCAATTCCTCCGTCGTGGCGTCGGCATCGGCCACCGGTCGAAGCGTCCTGCCGTCGGAGTAGAGGTCGACGATCCGCGGATCCACGTACGACGCCCGGGCCACCGCCGGGGTGTTGCCGAGCAGTTCGGACACCTCACGCATCACCCCGGCGACGGCTCGGCGCCGGGCCGTGACGGCCCGGACCGGTCCCACCTCGGCCAGCCGGCGCGCCGCCAGGACCGTCGCATGCCAGGTACGGAAGTCCTTGGCGGTCATCTCCGTGCCGCTGGCCTCCCGCAGGTAGCCGTTGACGTCGTCGGCGTGGACGTCCCGCCACTGCCGGTCGGCCCAGTAGCCGAACAGTCGGTCCTCGGTTCGGCGACGCTGCCGGAGTGCCCGCAACACCGAGCAGACCTCGGGGACGGCGATCCGGCGGACCTGCTCCACTCCGCCCTTCGCCGGAAACTCCAGGACCATGCAGTCCCCGCGCCGGTGGGCGTGCTCGGGCCGCAGGGTGGCCAGCCCGAACGTCGGTTCCTCACCGACCGCGTACTCGTCACTGCCGACCCGGAACATGCCCATGTCGAGCAGCCGGGTGATGGTGGCGAGGACCCGGGCGCGGCCCAGGCCTCGCTCGGCCAGCTCAACCTCTACCCGCTTGCGCAGGTCGGGAAGGTGCCGAGCCACCTCCAGCACGTGGTCGAACTTGGCCTCGTCGCGCTCGGTACGCCACTGCGGGTGGTACAGGTACTGCTTGCGTCCGGCCGCGTCCACGCCGGTGGCCTGGATGTGCCCGTTGGGGTGGGGACAGATCCACACCTGCGTCCAGGCGGGCGGGATCGCCAGATCCCTGATCCGCTGCACCTCGTCGGCGCCGAGCGGCCGCGACGCGGCGTCGACGTACGAGAAGCCCCGTCCCCGGCGCTGCCGCCGGTATCCGGGTCTGCCCGGATCGCTACGCCGCAGCCGCACGGCCTTCTCCTCTCCGGCGATCCGTGCCAGTGCGCGCCGTGCGGGCCGTACCGTCCCTGCCGTCCCTGCCGTCCCTGCCGTCCCTGCCGTCCCTGCCGTCCCTGCCGTCCCTGCCGTCCCTGCCGTCCCTGCCGTCCCTGCCGTCCCTGCCGTCCCTGCCGTCCGGGCGGGCCGTGCGGTTGGGGGTCGTCACGCGCGGCGGCATGGCCCGGCGGTACCCGGCTGCGCCGCGATTAACCACGGATCCGTCCGCCGACCGGTAGGCCGGCGCGATAGCGGGTACGTCGGTGCGACGTACCAGGTCCAGGAGGTCCCGGACATGCCGGAGGAGCGGTTCCGCGATCGGGTGGCGGCGGGCGTGGCGCTCGCGGCGCCGGTACGCCACGCCCTGGCTGGCGCCGAACAGCCGCCGCCACTGGTCCTCGCGCTGCCCCGCGGGGGTCTGCCGGTGGCCGCCGAGGTGGCGCGGGCGGTGGGCGGTGAGCTGGACATCGCGGTCAGCCGCAAGATCGGTGCGCCGGAGCAACCGGAGTTCGGGGTGGGCGCCCTCGCCGAGGACGGACCGCCGGTCTTCGACGGACGCTCGCTCCGCTACCTGGGCATCACCGAGGCCGACCTCGCGGCGACGGTGGACCGGGAGCGGGCCGAGGTGGCCCGCCGGGTGCGGCGCTACCGGGACGGGCGGCCCATCGCCGCCGTCACCGGTCGGAGCGTCGTGGTGGTCGACGACGGGGTGGCCACCGGGGTCACGGCGCGGGCCACGCTCCGCTGGCTCCGTACCCATGGGCCCGGCCGGCTCGTCTTCGCGGCGCCCGTCTGTGCCCCGCAGGCGCACCAGGCGCTGGCGGCGGACGCCGACCTGGTCGTGTGCCTACGGACACCACCGGACTTCCAGGCCGTCGGGCAGTGGTACGTCGACTTCGCGCAACTCACCGACGAGGACGTGCTGGCGGTACTCGCGGCGGAACGCTGAGCGGAAAGGAAGGGCCCCCTGATATCGCTTTTCGTATAGGAAGGGCCCTTGTTAACCGACCGCCCTCGCCGGTCAACGGGTAACCGGCAGCGCCCGCAGCGCCCGGCTGCGGAACGACGGCCGCCAGGGCACCCCGGCCGGTGTGTCGAGTTCGGCCGTCCCGAACCGCTGGACGAAGGCCCCGACCGCGACCTCGGCCTCCAACCGCCCGAGCGGTGCGCCAAGGCAGTAGTGCGGGCCGTGCCCGAGCCCGACGTGCGGATTGTCCACCCGGTCCAGCCGGAACCGGTCCGGTTCGTCGAACACCTCCGGATCACGGTTGGCGGCCGCGATACCGAGCAGCACCGTGGCGCCGGCCGGGATCACGGTGTCCCCGACCGGCAGGTCCACCGTGGCGAACCGGCGGATGGCGAGCGTCGCCGGCGGTTCCAGCCGGAGCGTCTCCTCAACCGCCCGGGCGGTCAACGCCGGTTCGGCCCGGACCCGGTCGTACGCCTCCCGGTCGCGCAGCAGGTTGAGCAGGCAGTTGCCGATCAGGTGGACCGAGTTCTCGTAGCCGGCGAACAGGATCAGGAAGGCCAACGAGGTGAGTTCGTCCTCGCTGAGCCGGTCGTCCGCGTCCCGCGCCGCGATCATGGCGGTCAGCAGGTCATCGCCCGGTGCGGCGCGGCGGGCACGGACCAGGTCCAGCAGGAAACGCTCGATGGCCAGTACGGCCCGACCCGCGGCGGCCGGGTCGTCCGGCGGCGGGCTGAGCATCGCACCGGTCCAGTCGCGCAACTCCGCCCGCCCGTCGGCCGGGACACCCAGCAGGTCGCAGATGACCACGACCGGCAGCGGACCGGCGTACCCGCCGATCAGGTCCACGGTTCCGGCGGGCAGCCCGTCGAGGAGCCGCCCGGCCACCGCGGCGATCCGCTCGCGCAACCGTTCGACCCGACGCGGCGTGAACGCCTGGGACACCAGCCGGCGGATCCGGGTGTGGTCCGGCGGGTCCATGTTGAGCAGGTTCGCGTCCAGCGTGGGAGGCAACGAGAAGCCCTGCCAGCCACCCTTGCCGGTGCGTTTGTCCAGGGACAGGCGCGGGTCGGCCAGCAGCGGACGGACGTCCCGGTAGCGGCTGACGAACCAGACCGGTGATCCGTCCGGCAGCTCGACGGGATGTGCGGGAGCACGCTCCCGCAGCGCCGCGAAGGCGCCGTGCGGGTCAGCGACAATGGTCTCGATCGGCGTGGGCATGGCGTCAGCTCCGTTCCCTGTCGACAAGTCGGGCCTCGGCCACCGCGGCCGCGGCACCGGAGGAGCGCAGCGCCCTCGCGACGGCGACCAGCCAGGTGACCTCGGCGGCGAAATCCCGGGTGCCGGCTGGGCCTGCCGGACCCGGCCCGCCGGCCGAGTCCGCCGAGATCGACCCACCGGCTGGCATCGCGTCGCCGGCCGCGGCTGCCTGACCCGGACCGTCCGGGACCGCCGGGCCCGGACCGTCCGGAACCGAGCCACCTGGCGAATCCGAAGGATCCGGTACGGCCGGCTCCGACATCGTGGCCGGATCGCGGTACGAGGTCGGATCAGGGTACGGCGCCGGCGCGGGCAGCCGGGCCAACCAGGCGTCCCACCTGGCCCGTCGGCGTGGTTCGGCCAGCGCCGCGGGGTCGTCCGGCGAAGCGGGCGGTGCGGCCTCCAGTTGGGATCGGCGCTGGACCTCGTACGCGATCAGCGCCGCCCGCAGCCGGCCGGCGTACCGTACCGCCGGGTCCTGGTCGTCGCCCTGGTCGCCGTCCGGGCCGGGCTCGGCCAGGTGGTCCCGCACGCCGCGGATCCCGTCACCGATCTCGATGACCCGGCGGCGGAGCCGGCGGTCCAGGTCCCAGCCGGCGACCCGGCTCCACCGGCCCTCGCGGTCGAGGACGACCTCGGGCATCGTGACGGCCACCGCCTCCCAGAGCGGGTGGAGTCGATGATGCGCCCGGCGCCGGGCCATCCAGGTCGTCACCCTGGACAGCCGCGGGCCGAGGGCGGGCAGGGTCAGGCCGACGATGATGAGCAGCGCGCCCGTCGACGCGGTGATGGGTACCAGGAACTCCCAGCGGTGCTGGTCCCGGCCGAGCTGTGCCGTCGCCATGGTGCCGGCCCGCAGCGCGCAGTAGACAAGGCCGAGCGCGGCGCCCGCGGCGGTCAGCCGCAGGCCGCGGCTCAGCCAGGTACGTCCGGCGTCCCGGGCGTACGGCAGGCAGAGCCGGATGATGTCCACCACCCCGAGGGCCACCATGGCCAGGTAGCAACCCAGATAGATCCGGTACGTCGGGTCGTCGGCGTAGGTCGCCGCGGCGACGTGTGACTGTTCGGGGCGCGGCGGTACGGCGGCGAACAGGGCGGCCATGGTGACCAGGACGCACAGCACCCAGAGCAGTCGCCAGCGCGCCCGGTGCCAACCGACGGCCGCGGGATGGGTCCAGAAGATGATCAGACACTGGATCGTGCCGGAGAAGGCGATCACCCCGCTCTGGCTGACCAGCAGCGACAGGTTCGACACGCCCGCCGCCCGGTCCAGCCACTGCCAGACGACCGGCGTGGAGATCGTGAAGACGAGGCCCATCAGCGCGAACGCGGTGCAGACGGCGTACAGCGCCGGGTCGCGGGGGTCCTGGCGCAGGCCGCGCCGGAGCCGGTAGAGCAGGGCCGACCAGGCGACTGCGGCGGCCACCGGGTAGAGGATCCCGTTCACCCGTTGTCCCCGAGAGCGCGCTCGATCCGGGTGATGACCCGGGCCGATCCGGGGGGTACGTCCCAGGTCTGCTCCGTCGGCCACGGGCTGAGCCGGCCGAACAGTTCGGTGCCGAGCGCCTCGGCCTCGCGCTCGGTCGGCCCGTCGTAGCAGGTCCGGGCGAGGGTGCGGGGTTCACTCCCGGCGAGCGCCCGCTGGACCGCCCACGGCTCGATGGTGGGCAGGACCCGCCGGGTGATCTCCGGGTCGTCCAGCGGTCGCAGGTGGTGGCCGAGCATGAGGTGCGCCAGTTCGTGGCAGGCGATGCCGTCCTGGAGCCAGGGTTCGGCCAGCGCGTCGATGAAGACGCCGAGCAGCGACGGGGTCACCACGACCACGCCGCTGGGCAGGTCGGGCGGCATCTCCATTCGAGCCAGCCGTACCGGCCGGTCGGTCCGGGCGCCGACCGCCGCGCAGAGCTGATCGATGTCGGGGTGCCGGGGCAGGTCGAGGTCGTCGACCAGTCGGGCGCAGCGTCGACGCAGTCGTGCGGCACGCATCCGTTCACCGTCCTGGTCGGTGGATGCCGGGATCAGTCTTCGCGCGGGAGCGACCCGTCCGGCGGCGTGGTCTCGCCGTCACCACGATCGCTGATCCCCTCCATCTCGAGCAACTGTTCGAAGATCGCCGTCATGGCGTCCTGGCTCCGGCCGGACAGGCCGCTGCGGCCCAGCACGTCCCGGAGGACGACCTGCTGTACGCCCAGCCGGCGCATCTGACCGAGCCGCCGCAGGTCCGCGCTGACCGTATCGGCGACCGTCTCATCATCGTCGTCCACAAGATACGAGGTGGATACCCCGAAGGCGATGGCGAGTGCCTTCAGGTGACTGAGCCGCGGGTCAGTAGCCTTGCCTTGGCGCAGTTCGCCGAGGTAGGCGCCGCTGATCGTGACCGGTTCCCCGACGATGTCCCGGATCCGATCGGCGATGGGACCCGGCCGGTTGATCCGGTCGGCGATCTCGCTGTTGTAGTACTCGCGTCCGGGACGGCCCCGCCCCACCTCCGCTGGCCCCGGCCGGAAGGTGACGAACAGTTCGTTGATTTTGTCCGCCAACGTCCGTCGCGGATTGCGCGGCAGGTTCCCCACCATGATCACCCCTACCGGTCGAACCGCGGGCCGCCGGTCACGGCGGTCCCGACACAAACGATAAACGCATGTTGAGATCTGGCGAAAAGGCTAAACATCTGTTGTGTCGCGAGCGCCTGGCAGCGTAGCCTGATGATCAGGAACAACGGGGGTGGTGCGGGAGGCCGGAAAGCGATCGCGGTGGGGATCCCTTTCCGGCCAACCGCGCGCAACCCCGGCCGCGCCGTCCAGCGGCCTCAAGCGCCACCGTCCACCGACGCGGCCGAGCCGACCCGAGCGGCGCCACCCAAGGTCACGGCCGAGCCGACCCGAGCGGGTACGCCGGGCGGTGTGGCGCACCGGCGCAGCCCCGCCTCCGGACAGCCGGGGCGTCCCCGCTGGCAGCCGTCCGGATCATCGTCGAAACCACCCGGTGAGGTCACCGGTCCAGGAAACCACAGGTGCCCGCGCCGCCCGGTTCGCGGTCACCGCTCGATCCCGGAATAGTTGACGCGTCAAGTATGTTTCCGGCTACGTGCCCGGGACATCGGTCCCGGGACGGGCGTGAGGAGCAGGTCATGCAGTTCGGCGTCTTCACCGTCGGTGACGTGACGACCGACCCCACCACCGGCCGGGCGTTGTCGGAGGGCGAGCGGATCAAGGCGATGGTGACCATCGCCCGCAAGGCTGAGGAGGTCGGCCTCGACGTCTTCGCCACGGGCGAGCACCACAACCCCCCGTTCGTACCCTCGTCACCCACCACCATGCTCGGCTACATCGCCGCGCGGACCGAGCGGCTGCTGCTGTCCACCGCCACCACCCTGATCACCACGAACGACCCCGTGAAGATCGCCGAGGACTACGCGATGCTCCAGCACCTGGCCGACGGCCGGGTCGACCTGACGCTGGGCCGTGGCAACACCGGGCCGGTCTACCCGTGGTTCGGCAAGGACATCCGGGCCGGTATCCCGCTGGCGATCGAGAACTACGCGCTGCTGCACCGGCTCTGGCGGGAGGACGTGGTCGACTGGAAGGGCCGGTACCGCACCCCGTTGCAGTCGTTCACCGCGACGCCCCGGCCGCTGGACGGCGTACCGCCGTTCGTCTGGCACGGCTCGATTCGCAGTCCCGAGATCGCCGAGCAGGCCGCGTACTACGGTGACGGCTTCTTCGCCAACCACATCTTCTGGCCCAAGGAGCACACCCAGCGGATGGTCGCGCTGTACCGGGAACGGTTCGGGTACTACGGTCACGGCTCGCCCGAACAGGCCATCGTCGGCCTCGGCGGCCAGGTCTTCATGCGACGCAACTCGCAGGACGCCGTACGCGAGTTCCGACCGTACTTCGACAACGCGCCGGTGTACGGGCACGGCCCGTCGCTGGAGGAGTTCTCCGCCGAGACCCCGCTGACCGTGGGCAGCCCGCAGCAGGTGATCGACCGCACGCTGGGCTTCCGCGAGTACGTCGGCGACTACCAGCGGCAGCTCTTCCTGGTCGACCACGCCGGTCTGCCGCTGAAGACGGTGCTGGAGCAGCTCGACCTGCTCGGCGAGGAGGTCGTACCCGTGCTGCGGCGGGAGTTCGCGGCCCGGCGCGCGCCCGGGGTGCCCGACGCACCCACCCACGCCACCCTGCTGGCCGCCCGCGCCGCGACTGCGTCCGACGCGACCGGCACGGTCCGCGACGCCGGTGCCGCCGATACGGCCGACGCCGCAACGGCGGACAGCGGCGCGGCCGACGGCGCGGGGTCCGGGGTGACCAGCGGGGTGACCCGATGAGCCGGCGCAGCCTCGTGGTCGTCTCGGGTGGGCTGCGCCAGCCGTCCTCGACCCGGTTGCTGGCCGACCAGCTCGGCGCGGCCACCCGCACGGCGCTGGCCGGCCGGGAGGTGGAGGTCGACGTCCACGCGGTCGACCTGCGGGAACACGCGCACGACCTGACCAATGCCCTGCTCACCGGCTTTCCGCCGGCCGCGCTGCGGCCGGCGGTGGCGGCGGTGGCCGGCGCCGACGGGCTGGTGGCGGTGACCCCGATCTTCAACGCCTCGTACAGCGGGCTGTTCAAGTCCTTCTTCGACGCGCTGGAGGAGGGGACCCTCGCCGGCCGGCCGGTGCTGCTCGCCGCGACCGGCGGCACGGCCCGGCACTCGCTGGCGCTGGAGTACGCGGTCCGACCGCTGTTCAGCCACCTGCGGTCCAGCACCGTGCCGACCGCCGTGTTCGCGGCCCCCGAGGACTGGGCCGGCGGTACGGCCGGCGGTCCGCTGCGGGACCGGATCGAGCGCGCGGCCGGCGAACTGGCCGAGCTGATCGCTGGACGCGAACCGGCGAGCCCGCCGGACCCGTTCGCGTTGACGACCGACTTCGCCCACCTGCTCGGCGGCGACTGACCCAACCGGCGGGCCCGCGGCGACTGACCCAGCCGGCGGGCCCGCGGTCCGGCACAGGTCGGGGCGGTTAGCATGGCCGGCGCGGCCCACAACCGCGTGCGGTGGCCGCGCGCGGCGGCCACGGCGAGGAGGTGACCGGTGCACTACCGACCGTTGGACCAGCGGACCCCGGACGCGCAGTACCGGGACCTGCTGGCCCGGATCCTCGACACCGGCGAAGAGGTGCCCACCCGGCAGGGTCCGGTCGCGCTCACGCTGATGCAGCAGACCCTGCGGTTCGACCTGGCGAACGGCTTCCCGGTGATCACCGAACGGAGCATCGCGTCGTTCTGGCACAAGGCCGTCGGCGAGCTGTGCGCGTTCATCAACGGGGCCACGACGCTGAAGGAGTTCGCCGAGTTCGGCTGCGACTGGTGGGGGCCGTGGGCCACGCCGGAGAAGACCGCCGCGCGTGGCCTGCCGCCCGAGGATCTCGGCCCCGGCTCGTACGGCGGCGCGTTCCACGACTTCCCGACCATCGAGGGCGACGGGTTCGACCAGTTCGAACACCTCGTCGAGCAGCTACGCGAGCTGCCGAACGACCGCACCCACTTCGTGTCGCCGTGGATCCCGCAGTACCAGGTGCGGGGCGCCGGCAAGCGGCCCCGGACCACCATCGCGCCCTGCCACGGCTGGGTACACGTCCGGGTGCTGGGCGGGCGGCTGCACCTGCACATGTTCCAGCGCTCCGGTGACGTGCCGGTGGGCGTACCCTCGAACATGGTCCAGTACGCGGCGCTGCTGCTCATGCTGGAGCAGCTCACCGGCATCCCGGCCGGGGTCTACTACCACACCATCTCCGACGCGCACGTGTACGCCGACCAGATCGAGCAGGCCCGGGCGATGACCCGCCGCGAGCCCCGCCGGCTGCCCACGGTACGGCTGACCGACGCCGGTCGGAGCGTGCAGGACATCCACGACTTCCGGGCCGAGCATTTCGAGCTGGCCGACTACGACCCGCACCCCGGCCTCGGCCGGATCCCGGTGTCCCCGTGACAGCCTCCCTCAGCTCACCGGCGCCCGCGCGGGCCGGGGCGACGGTGGCGATCTCGCTGATCGTGGCGGCCGACGAGGACGACGTGATCGGCGCGGACGGCGACCTGCCCTGGCATCTGCGCACCGACCTGCGCCGGTTCCAGGCGCGCACCGCCGGCCACGTACTGGTCTCCGGCCGCCGTAACCACGAGTCCATCATCCGGCGGCTCGGTCGACCGCTGCCCGGCCGCCTCACCGTGGTCGTCACCCGGAACACCCGGCTGCCCCGGTACGACGGCATGCTGATCCAGCCGGACGTCCCGGCGGCGCTGCACGCGGCGCGGGCCATCGCGGCCTTCGCCGGCCACGACGAGTGCTTCGTGATGGGTGGCGCCGAGATCTACGCGCAGGCGCTGCCCGAGGTGACGCGGATCTACCTGACCCGGGTGCACGCCCGGGTGGCCGGGGACACCGTCATGCCGGCCGGCTGGCTGACCGGCTTCACCCGGGTCGCCGCCGAACGGGTCGACGACGACGCGCTGCCGTACACGATCGAGACGTACGAGCGAGCCTGATGTGCCGCTCTACCACCTGAGCAACTCCCGGTCCACCGCCCAACTGGAAGACATGCTCCGGCTGGAGGCGGCGGGCATCTGCGTCTTCTGCCCGGCGGAGTTGGAGCGCGACCCGGATCAGCAGATCCTGCACCGCACGGCGCACTGGACGGTCACCCCCAACGAGTTCCCGTACGCCGGCACCCGGCTGCACCTGCTGCTCGTCCCGCACGCTCACGTCGGTGATCTGCTTGATCTGCCGGCCGAGGCCCAGGCCGATTTCTGGGCCACGCTGGCCTGGGTACGCGAGCGGCACGGGCTGACCTACTACGGTCTCGGCTCCCGCAACGGCGACCCGGCCCGGACGGGCGCCACCATCGAACACGTCCACGTACACGTCGTGGTCGGCGATGTCGACGACCCGGACCACCGCCCGGTGCGGATGAAGCTCAGCCAGCGGCCCGACCCGGTGGCCGAGGCACGACTGCCCGGACCGGACGCCCGGGACACCTAGGTCGACGAGTCGTCAGCCCGGCTGCTCGCCGAGGTCGACCCAGCACAGCCGCACGCCGGCCGCCCGTAGCACCGCGTCGCCGTCCAGCAGCGCGTACGGGCCGGCGAAGTAGCAGGATCGGAACCCGGCCTCGGCCACCAGCCGGGCACACGCCGGGCAGGGGAACGTCGACACGTACAGGTCCGCGCCGGCCAGGGCCACCCCGTCCCGCGCCGCGCGGCCCACCAGCACGGCCTCGGCGTGAATCGCGGTGGACAGATCCGGCCGTACGCCCCGGCGGAACTCGTTGCGCGGATCACCGTCAATGTAGGGGGCGTACTCGGTGGGCAGATGCCGGTTGAACGCGACATCGGTGACCTCGCCGTCCCGGGCGGCCACCGCGCCGACCTGGCGCCACCAGTCGGAGCTGAGCGCCCCCGCGTCCGCCGCGCGCCGGGCCAACCGCACCGACAACTCGTCGGCGGTCACCTCGCCGTCGTACCCGGCCAGCCGCTGGGCCTGGCTCCACGGCCGATCCCAGCGCAGGAAGGTCCGCTCGAACCGCACGGTCCGCCCGGCGGCCAGGTCGTGCCGGGCCACCAGGTCACGAGTGATCTCCTCATCCGGTACGACCAGGATGTCGGCCTTGATCGCACCCGGCAGCTCGTCCCGGTGTACCACCTGGACCGGCGGCCGGCCGCTGGCCGCGAGATAGCGTGCGGCGGTCTCTGGGGCCAGGGCCCGGATGTCCTTGCGGAGCGCCGGATGATCATCGGCGAAGCTGGTACCGAGCAGCAGGATCTCGGCGGCGTCCCCGTGCCGGTCGAGGAACCCCTCGTAGCCGGCGTGCAGGACGGGAAGGTACAACAGGAGCTGCTTCACCGGCTGTCGTCGGTCCGTCCCATACCGGCCCGACCGTCACCGTCCCGGGCGTCGTCTGCCCGGGCGTCGTCGTCCCGGGCGTCGTCGATCTCGTCGAAGACATCCTGGAGCAGGTCCGGCAGCCGCTCGGAGAGCCGCTGCGACATGCGCTTCTCCAGCCCGAGTTGGAGCAGCCGCAGCCGCGCCGACGTGCTCACGGTGGCCATCCGCTCCAGCACCTCGACCCGACCGCAGTACTTCGCCTCCAGCTCGGCGATCTCCTCCGGGTCGTACGTGTCGGCGGTCGCGACCAGCACGTCGGGGCGTACCGCCTTGATCAGCGACCATCGCGGCTCGTCGGCCGGCTTGGTGGTGACCAGCCCGACCCCGCGCTGGTGGGTCACCATCCGCAACCGTTCCAACTCCGGTACGGCTGGCCGCCACACCCCCTTGCGGCGGCGGACCTTCTCGTCGCTGTCGACGCCGACGATCAGGAAGTCGCCGAACTGGCGCGCCGCCTCCAGGTACATCGAGTGGCCCTCGTGCAGGATGTCGAAGGTCCCGCTGGTGAGCACGACGCGCAGCCCGAGCACCCGCAGCGCGGCCACGATCTCGCTGATCCGCTCATAGTCGGGCACGAACCGCAGCTCGAAGTTGGAGGCGTCGGCGAAGAACCCGCTGCTCGTCACCGTCGGGCGGGAGGCCGACCCATCCGGCTCCTGGTCGTCGTGCCCGGCACCTGTCGGCCGCTCACCGGCACGCCCGGCGTCGATCGGGCCTTGGCCGTCGTGCGCAGCGCCGGGAGGAGCTGGCGTCGCGGATCCGGCGGCCTGCTTCTCGGAGATTTCATTCATCATGTCCGCGAACTGCGCTTTCAGCCGATAGGCGGTACGGGTCAGACTCGGGCCGCCTCAAGGTAGCGCGCCGCCCCGCCACGTCACCAATTCGACCCGACCTCGGTCGACTCGTCGTCGTTGACCCGCGCGGTTCCGCCGATCGCCCGGCACCGGAAGGTGACGTTCAGCCAGTACACCTGATCCCCGTTGGGCCCGACCGACAGGTCGAACGCCTCGATGTTGACCAGCCGTTCCACCCGGGCGGTGACGGCGGTCTCCTCCTGGATCTCGCGTACGGCGGCCGTCGCCGGTTGCTCGCCAGGCTCCAGGCAACCGGTGACCAGGGTCCACCTGCCGTCGTCGGAGCGCCGGACCAGCAGCACCCGATCCTGGTCGTCGAGAACCACCGCGGTCGCTCCGGACAGCGGCAGTGGGTCGTGGCCGATTTTCGCGCGCAACGCCAGGACGAATTCGGGAATCGGCACCACGCAACCCTATGACACGTTCACGAGGCTCAAAGTGTGCAGAGTTGTTGTCGTCAGAGCGACAACAACTCTGCACATTTTCGGGTCCGGCCAGATCCCTTCAGCCCGGACCTGGCGACGAACGTCCGACCGGGGTCCTCCGGATCGCGCCGCGTCGGTACGGTGGTGCGCATGGTCCCGCCTCTCGCCCGTACCAGTGCGGAAGCCCACCTGTACATGGACCTGCATCCACACGAGTGCGGAGCGGTCGGGTTCGCCCGGAACAGCGCCGTGGTCACGCTGGACGATGGCAGCCTGGCCAGCCGGTACACCGGGGACTGCACCGGGTGCGGACAGCCACGCGAGTTCCTGTTCCGGCTGCCCGCCGAGATCGTCCCGCCGCCCGCCGACGGGCGTTTCAGCTACGGCGGCGCTGAGCCCTCCGAGCTGCTCGACCCGGGTGAGTGGCTGTGGGTCGCCGACGCGTACGCCTCGACGGTGCCCGCCGATCCCGCGGCCGCGCCAGGTGATCAGCGGCAGCGGGCCCGAGCCGCGCTGATCCGGGCCTCCGCCGCGCTCGACGAGGTGCTCAAGTTCCTGCCATCCGGCGCGGACGAGATAGCCACCAGCGCCGTCAGCAGCGAGCGCGGGCGCGCGGCGCTGGCACACGAGCCCGGCCGGTTGCGCCGGAACCGACTGGCCGCGCTGCGTGACGCGTACGCCGGACTGGCCGGCCAGTTCGCCTGACCCCGCCACCAGGGGCGGGCGGCGCGGCCGACGACCCGGGCGCCGGGCACCGGCCGACAGCCCGGGCGCCGGGCACCGGCCGACAGCCCGGGCGCCGGGCGCCGGGTCAGCGTTCGAGGATGGCGACCACGCCCTGGCCGCCGGCCGCGCAGATGGAGATCAGCCCGCGCCCGCTGCCCTGCTCGGCGAGCAGCTTGGCCAGGGTGGCCACGATCCGGCCGCCGGTGGCGGCGAACGGGTGGCCGGCGGCCAGCGACGAGCCGTTGACGTTGAGTTTCGCCCGGTCGATCGGGCCGAGTGGTTCGTCCAGGCCGAGCCGTTCCTTGCAGAACTCGGGTGACTCCCAGGCGGCGAGGGTGGCCAGCACCTGCGACGCGAACGCCTCGTGGATCTCGTAGAAGTCGAAGTCCCGCAGGGTCAGGCCGGTCCGGGCGAGCAGCCGGGGGACCGCGTACGCGGGGGCCATCAGCAGACCCTCGTCGCCGTGCACGAAGTCGACCGCGGCCGTCTCGGCGTCCCGGAACCAGGCCAGCACCGGCAGGTTGTGCGCGGCGGCCCAATCCTCGGACCCGAGCAGCACGGTGGAGGCGCCGTCGGTGAGCGGCGAGGAGTTGCCGGCGGTCATGGTGGCGGTGGCGGCGTCCGCGCCCCGGGCACCGAAGACCGGCTTCAGCGCCCCGAGCCGGTCCAGGGAGGTGTCCGCGCGCAGGTTCTGGTCGCGCTGCAATCCGAGGTACGGGGTGAGCAGGTCGTCGAAGAACCCGCGCTCGTACGCGGCGGCGAGCCGCTGGTGGGACGCGAGCGCCAGTTCGTCCTGGGCCTGCCGGTCGATGTTCCAGCGTCGGGCCGTGACGGCCGCGTGGTCTCCCATGGACAGGCCGGTCCGGGGTTCCGCGTTGCGCGGGATCTCCGGCTTGAACGGGTGCTGCGGGCGCAGCGCGGTGGCCGCTTTCAGCCGGGCGCCGAGGGTGCGCGCCGAGTTGATCCGCAGCAGGGTCTGCCGGAACTCCTCGTTGACCGCGAGCGGGGCGTCCGAGGTGGTGTCGACGCCACCGGCGATGCCGACGTCGAGCTGCCCGAGGGCGATCTTGTTGGCGACGCCGATCACGGTCTCCAGGCCGGTACCGCAGGCCTGCTGGAGGTCGTACGCCGGGGTGTGCGGGTCGAGCCGCGAACCGAGCACCACCTCGCGGGTCAGGTTGTAGTCCCGGGAGTGCTTGAGCACCGCGCCCGCGACGACCTCGCCGATCCGCTGCCCGGCCAGGCCGAACCGGGCGACCAGCCCGTCCAGGGCGGCGGTCAGCATGTCCTGGTTCGAGGCGCGGGCGTACCGGCTGTTCGAGCGGGCGAACGGGATCCGGTTGCCTCCGATGATCGCGACGCGACGGGCTTCCTGCACGATCCGGCCTCCTTCGACTCGCGGCGGGCTTGCGAACAAGCTACTCGCCAGTAGGCTACGGCTATGACCGACCGGTACGCCAGCTTCGCCCACTCCGGACCCGGACGCGCGCTCGTCAAGCGGCTCGGCCTGCCCGATCCGCCCCGGCTGCGCCGCTACCGGCCGGGCGATCCGCTGCTGCCCGGTCCGGCCCTGCTCGGCGCCGCCCCGGGCGGCCGGCTGTCCGAGCCGGTACGACACGTCCTGGCCGACGCGGGCATCGGAGTCGACCAAGCGGCCGGGGCGGGCATCGGAGCCGGTCACGCGACCGACGCAGGCATCGGAGTCAGCCAAGCGACCGGGGCGGCCGTCGGGATCGGCCAAGCGACCGACGCCGACCCGGCGGCCAACGTGGCCGAGGTGGCCAGCCCAGGTGGCCGGTACGGAGCACTGATCTTCGACGCCACCGGTATCACCGACTCGACCGGCCTGCGTGCGCTGTACGACTTCTTCCACCCGTACGCCCGCAGCCTCACCCCGAGCGGCCGGGTGATCGTGTTGGGCACCCCACCCGAGGTGTGCGGGAGCCCACGCGAGGCGACCGCCCAGCGCGCCCTGGAGGGGCTCACCCGCAGCCTCGGCAAGGAGTTCGGCCGGGGCAGCACCAGCCAACTCGTCTACCTGGACCGGGAAGCCAACCCGGTGAGCCTGGAATCCACCCTGCGCTTCCTGCTCTCCGGTCGCTCCGCGTACGTCTCGGGGCAGGTGATCCGGGTCGGCACCGGCGCGGCGACCGCGCCCGCCGACTGGGACCGGCCGCTGGCCGGCCGGGTGGCGCTGGTGACCGGGGCGGCCCGGGGCATCGGCGCCGAGCTGACCCGGGTGCTGGCCCGGGACGGCGCCCGGGTGCTCGCGCTGGACATCCCAGCCGCCGGCGACGAGCTGGCCCGGGTGGCCAACGCGGTCGGGGGCGAAGCGGTACAACTCGATCTGACCTCCGCCGACGCGCCCGACCGGCTGGCCCGGTACGTCGCCGACCGGCACGGGCAGCTCGACATCCTGGTGCACAACGCCGGCATCACCCGGGACAAGACGCTCGGCCGAATGGACCCGGACCGCTGGGACTCCGTGCTCGACGTCAACCTGTCCAGCCAGGAGCGGATCAACGACGTTCTGCTGGACCGCGACCTCATCCGTCCCGGCGGCCGGCTGGTCGGCGTCTCCTCGATCGCCGGCATCGCCGGAAACCGGGGACAGACCAACTACGCCACCAGCAAGGCCGGGGTGATCGGCCTGGTCCGGTCGATGGCACCGATCCTGGCCGAGCGGGAGATCACCATCAACGCGGTCGCCCCCGGCTTCATCGAGACCCGGATGACCGCCCGGATCCCACTCATGCTGCGCGAGGCGGGCCGGCGGATGAACAGCGTTGCCCAGGGCGGCCTGCCGGTGGACGTCGCCGAGACCATGGCCTGGCTCGGCAGCCCGGCCTCCGGCGGGATCACCGGCAACATCATCCGGGTGTGCGGGCAGAGCCTGCTGGGGGCGTGATCATGCCCATCCTGGAACTTCCGACGATGCCCGCCACCGGCCCGCTGTACCGGCGGGCCGCCCTGACCCTGGTGCCGGGCGTCGGCGGCGCCACACGTCGGGCCGGCCGCCGCACCGGTGCGGGTACGCCACGCGGCACCGCTCTGCCCGACACCGAACCGCCCGACGTCGACCGGCCCGACGTGGCCCTGCCCGATACCGAACTGCCCGATGTCGAGCTGTTGGTTCGGGACGTGCCGGTCGACCGGGACCGGTTGGCCGGGTACAACCGGGTCTGTGGTTTTCCGGTGGGCGACCGGCTGCCGGCGACGTACCCGCACGTCATGGCGTTTCCGCTGGCGCTGCGGTTGATGACCGCGCCGGACTTCCCGTTCCCGATGGTCGGCCTGGTACACCTGGCCAACCGGATCACCGTGTGTCGGCCGTTGGACGCGGGCGAACGGTTCGACCTGACGGTCCGGGCCGTCGACCTACGGCCACACGACCGGGGAAGGCAACTGGACGTGGTGGCCACCGCCTCGGTGGACGGTACCGAGGTCTGGCGCGACGTGTCGACGTACCTGAGTCGGGAACGCGGCTCCGGCGACCGGCGCGACGGGCGCCACAAGGGCGACCCCGGTACGCGATCCGACCGACCCGACCAGCCCGAGCGGTCCGACCAGCCCGAGCGGCGGGACCGGTCCGCGCCGCCGACCCCGGCCGCCCGGTGGCGGGTCGAGCCCCGGGTGGGTACGGACTACGCCCGGGTTTCCGGTGACCGCAACCCGATCCACACCTCCCGGCTGGGTGCCCGGCTGCTCGGCTTTCCCCGGCCGATCGCGCACGGGATGTGGAGCAAGGCCCGCTGCCTGGCCGCGTTCGCCGGCCGGCTGCCGGAGGCGTACACGGTGGAGGTGACCTTCAAGCTGCCGCTGCCGCTGCCCTCGACCGTGGCTTTCAGCGCAACGCCCGCCAAAAACGCCGCCAGGTCCGCCGCCGGCTCCACCCCCACCGCTGTCAGCCGCACCGACGCTCCCAACACCGCCGACACCGCGATCGGCGCGACCGGCACGACTGGCGCGACCGGCGCGACTGGCGCGACTGGCGCGGCCGGCACGGCAAACGGCTGGCTGTTCGCGCTGCACGACGCGACCTCCGGCCGCCCCCACCTGGCCGGCACCCTGAGCTGAAAGGAAGGGCACCTTCTTATCGCTTTTCGTAGCGGAAGGGTCCCTTCTTAACGGGCCAGCCCGGTGACCAGCAGCGTCCGGCCCATGGTCTGCCGCGCGCCGAGGGCGGCGTGCGCGTCGGCCGCCCGGTCCAGCGGGAACCGCTGCCCGATCAGCGGACGCAGCCGCCCGGCCGCGGCGGCCGCCAGCGCCTGCTCGGTGTACGTACGCAGCCGCTCCGGTGGCGCCGACGGCCGGATCAGCCGCACCCCACGCTCGGCGGCCAGTTCGGCCGGCACGTCCGTCCAGCCGCCGCTGGCCAGGCCGAAACTGACCAGCCGACCGCCCCGGTCGAGCAGTTCGAACGCCGCCCGGCCGATGCTGCCGCCGACGCCGTCGAACGCCACGTCCAACTCGCCGACCTCGGCCCGGACCCGATCCGCCCAGTCCGGCTCCCGGTAGTCGATCACCACGTCGACACCGAGATCCCACAGCGCCGCCACCTTGGCCGGACCGCCGGCCGCGCCCACCACCCGGGCATCGGCCTCCCGGGCCAACTGCACCAGCAGTGACCCGACACCCCCGGCCGCGGCCTCCACCAGCACCCGCTCCCCGGGCCGCAGCCCGGCCTCGGCCACCAGCATCATCGCGGTACGTCCGCCGGACAGCGTCGCGACGGCGACGTCCAGCGGCAGCCCGTCCGGCACCACGAACAACCCCTCGGCGGGTACGGCGACCCGCTCGGCGTACCCGCCGGAACCCCCGGTCCCGGTGACCACCCGCAGGCCGATCAGGTTCACGTCGATGCCCGGGCCGACGGCCGTCACCACCCCGCCGACCCCGTTTCCCGGAATCATCGGCGGCTCCCCGCGGAACGGTCCGAACCCGCTGGCCCGGAACTGGGTCTCGACGAACGTGACGTTGACGTACGCCACGTCCACCAACGCCTGACCCGGCCCGGCCACCGGCTCGGGCGCCTCCCCCGGGACCAGCACCTCCGGCCCACCAAAGGCTGTCAACCACACCGCGCGCATGTTCGCTCCCCCGTCTCCAACCGACCCGCATCCGGGTCCCGTCGGCACCGGACCACCCGGCTCCGGCTCCGGCTCCGGCTCCGGCTCCGGCTCCGGCTCCGGCTCCGGCTCCGGCTCCGGCTCCGGCTCCGGCTCCGGCTCCGGACAGCCTGCGACTTCAAGTGCACTTGAAGTCAAGGTCAATTCCAGCCCTTCGGCGAGATCTTGGACGGAAACCGTTCGTTGCGAACGGTTTCCGTCCAAGATCTCGCCGTCGTGGGTAAGGCGACGCCGATCCACAACGGTCCGTAAAGAGCCGGCGGGCTCAGCGAGGTGCGGCGGGACGCCAGCGCTGGCCGTCGAAGAGCTGACCGGCACCGAGCCAGGCGGCGTTCATCATCCGGGTGGCAGCCTGCTCGGGGTCGGCCTCCGGGTGGTCGGCGAGCCAGTCGGCAACCGACTCGGAGGCGCCGACCAGTGCGTACGCCATGATCTCCAGGTCTGTCGCACGGACCTCGCGGCTCCGATCCACCGGTCCATCCGTGGCCGGTCCGTCCGTGGCCGGTCCGTCCGTGGCCGGTCCGTCCGAGCCCTGGCCACACAGGCCCGGGGCGGCCAGGCCCGGGGCGGCCGGAGGCGGGGCGGCCGGGCCCGGGGCGGCCGGGCCCGGGGCGGCCGGGCCCGGGGCGGCCGGAGGCGGGCCCTCCGCGGCCGGTCCGGCCGAGGCGTCCGCGATCGGGGCGTTCAGGACTCCGGGTGCCGGGGTGCGGGCGGCCAGTGCCCGATCCAGCATTCCGGCGACCACCTCGACGATCCGGGCGCGCATCGCGGCGAGGTCTTCGGCGAACGGCTCGCCCCGGGCCTGCCGGTAGAGCACCGCCCAGCCGTCCCGGTGCGCGCCGACGAACCGGAAGAACGCCCGCAGTCCGCGCCAGAGCTGTTCGTCGGCGGGCAGGTCGGGCTCCACGGCGGCGGCGATGGCCTCCATCAGCCGGGTGCCCTCCCGGTGCAGGCAGGCGGTGAACAGCTTGTCCTTGGCGCCGAGATAGGCGTACACCATCGGTTTGCTGATGCCGGCGACCTCGGCGATCTCGTCCATGCTCGCGGCGTGGTAGCCGTGCCGGGAGAAGACCTTGACCGCGGCGTCGAGCATCTGTTGCTCGCGGACGGCTCTGGGTAACCGTTTGAAGGTGGTCGGCATCCTTGCGAGCATACCTACTCATGCGTAGGGTTACGCCGGAGTAACCAAGTCCGTTTCCCGGAAGGTGCAACCATGACCGAATTCGACCCGGCGACATTCGCCTCAGTCGGCCCCAAGGAGTTCGCCCAGCTGGTCAAGTCGACCCCGGACGCCAGGATCGCCGAGGTGATGGCCGGCGAGGATCGCGGCAAGGTCCTCAGCGAGGTCTTCGGCCGGATGCCGTCGCTGTTCCGCGCCGACCGGGCGGGCTCGACCAACGCCGTCATCCACTGGAACATCACCGGCCGCCCGGACGGCGGCAGCGACACCTACGAGGTGGTCGTCGAGAACGGCACCTGCACGGTCTCGGAACCTCCGCAGCGCGACCCCAAGCTGTCGCTCACCATGGGTCCGGTCGAATTCCTCAAGATCGTCTCCGGTGGCGCCAACCCCGTGATGATGTTCATGACGGGCAAACTGAAGGCCAAGGGTGACCTCGGGCTCGCCGCCAACATCGCCAACCTCTTCGACATCCCCAAGGCCTGACCGATGGTCGAGTTCTCGCTTGACCTGACGGAGGAACAGCGGGATCTGCGCGACTGGGTACACGGCTTCGCCAGCGAGGTCGTGCGCCCGGCCGCCGCCGAGTGGGACGCCCGCGAGGAGACCCCGTGGCCGATCATCCAGGATGCGGCCAAGATCGGCCTGTACGGCTTCGAGTTCCTGGCCAACTGCTGGGCCGACCCCACCGGGCTGTCCCTGCCGATCGCCAGCGAGGAACTGTTCTGGGGTGACGCCGGCATCGGCCTGTCCATCTTCGGCACCTCCCTCGCGGTCGCCGCAATCTACGGCTCCGGTACGCCGGACCAGCTCGTCGAGTGGGTACCGCAGTGCTTCGGCACCGTGGACGAGCCCGCCGTGGCGGCGTTCTGCACCACCGAACCGGAGGCCGGTTCCGACGTGGGCGCGATGCGCAGCCGGGCGGTCTACCAGGAGGCCACCGACGAGTGGGTGCTCAACGGGCAGAAGGCGTACGCCACCAACGGCGGTATCGCCGGCGTACACGTGGTGACCGCCTCCGTGGATCCGTCGCTCGGGTCACGCGGCCAGGCCGCGTTCGTGATCCCGCCGGGCACCCCGGGCCTGGCCGCCACCCGCAAGCTCAAGAAACTGGGCCTACGCTCCTCGCACACGGCGGACGTCTTCCTCGACGATGTCCGGGTTCCCGGATCCTGCCTGCTCGGCGGGCGGGAGGCCCTGGAGGAGCGGCTGGCCCGGGCCCGTTCCGGGCAGCGGGCGTCGACGCAGGCCGCCATGCGGACCTTCGAGCTGTCCCGCCCGACCGTCGGCGCGCAGGCGATCGGGGTCGCCAGAGCCGCCTACGAGTACGCCCTGGAGTACGCCGGCAACCGCATCCAGTTCGGCCGGCCGATCATCGAGAACCAGGCCGTGGCGTTCGCGTTCGCGGACATGAGGACCGAGATCGACGCGGCCCGGCTGCTGGTCTGGCGCGCGTCCTGGATGGGCCGTAACAACCGGCCGTTCACCGCGGGCGAGGGCTCGATGTCGAAGCTCAAGGCCGGCGAGGTGGCCGTGTCGGTCACCGAGAAGGCCGTGCAGATCCTCGGCGGGGCCGGCTTCCTCCGGGAGCACCCGGTCGAACGCTGGTACCGGGACGCCAAGATCTACACCATCTTCGAGGGCACCTCCGAGATCCAACGACTGGTGATCGCCCGAGCCGTCTCCGGCCGACAGATTCACTGACGTAACAATCAACCCCCTGTCACCGATTCACGTTAGGGAAGGCCCCTGATCCACCACTGACCCGAGGACAACCGTGGACCTGCCGTTCATCGTCGCCACTCTGACCCGTCGCGGCATGCTCAACCCGGGATCGCCCATCCGGGTCGCATCCCAGCTCAGTACGCTGCGCCAGTGGGGGTTCGGGCTCGCCGGTGAGCTGCGCCAGGCCGTGGCGCGGGACCCGGACCGGATCGCGCTCATCGACGACGGGTACGGCAGCGTCACGTACGCGACCCTGCTCAGCCGCACCGAACGGCTGGCCCGCGCGTTGCGCAGCGTCTTCGGCGTCGCGCCGGGCCAGCGGATCGGCATCCTCTGCCGTAACCACGGCGGCCTCATCGAGGCGACCGTGGCGGCGTCCCTCCTCGGCGCCGACCCGGTGCTGGTCAACACCGGACTGTCCGGCTCGCAGCTCACGGTCGTCGCCGAGGAGGAGGACCTGCGGGTCCTGATCCACGACGCCGAGTTCGTCGACCGCCTGGTCGGCCTGCCGGCGCACATCCACCGGGTGGACGAGCGCCGGCACGAGGAGTTGATCGCGACCGCACCGCCGGAACCGCTCCGGCCGCCGGCCAGGGAGGGCCGGACCGTGGTGCTGACCTCCGGAACCACGGGTACGCCCAAGGGCGCCCAACGGCGCAACCCGACCGGATTCGGCCCGCTGGTGTCCATCATCGACCGCATCCCGCTGCACGTCCACGATCGGATGCTGATCGCCGCACCGCTCTTCCACACCTGGGGTTACGCCGCCCTCCAGGTCTCGTTCGCGCTGCGCGCCACGATCGTGCTGAACCGCCGGTTCGATCCGGTGGCCACGCTGCGGGCCGTCGAACAGCACCGCTGCACCGCGTTGTTCGCCGTACCGGTGATGTTGCAACGCCTCCTTGAGGTCCCGCCGCCGGCGACCCGGCCACCGCTCAAGGTGGTGGCCGTCAGCGGGTCGGCGCTGCCCGGCGGGCTCGCCACCCGGTTCATGGAGTTGTACGGCGATGTGGTCTACAACCTGTACGGCTCCACGGAGGTCTCCTGGGCCTCGATCGCCACCCCGGCCGACCTGCGACTCGCCCCACACGCGGCCGGCCGGCCGCCGCACGGCACCCGGCTGGCCATCCTCGACCAGCACGGCAACCCCGTCCCGCGCGGGCACGTCGGGCGGATCTTCGTCGGCAACGAGATGCTGTTCGAGGGCTACACCTCGGGCAGCGCACGGGAGAACCGGGGCGGGCTGATGGACACCGGCGACCTGGGTCACCTCGACGAGAACGGCCTGCTGTTCGTCGACGGCCGGCAGGACGACATGATCGTCTCCGGGGGCGAGAACGTGTTCCCGTCCGAGGTGGAGAACCTGCTCGCCGAACTGCCGCAGGTCCGCGAGGTCGCGGTCGTCGGGGTGCCGGACCAGGAGTACGGCCAACGGCTGGTCGCCTACCTGGCTTTGCGGCCCGGCGAGACCCTCGACGCGGACGCCGTCCGGGAGTACGTCCGGCACTACCGGGCCCGTTTCTCGATCCCCCGGGACGTCTTCTTCGTGTCCCACCTGCCGCGCAACGCCACGGGCAAGGTGCTGGTCCGGGAACTGCGCGACCGCAGACCCTAGGGGCTGGGATGCGGGACCATTGGGGGCATCCGCCGGATCCGATCGGGCGGCCCTCGCCGGCACGCTGGACGGTATGAAGATCACGAATCTCCGCCGGCCGCTGGCCGCCGCCACGCTGGGCGCGCTGCTCGTCGCCGGCGCCACCGCTCCCGCCCACGCCGCCGGCCGCCCCGCCCGCCCCGCCCCGGTTGCCTGCCCCACGGGTGATCTGGACCCGAGCGGCATGGCAGCGGCCATCGCCGGGCTGCCCGACGCCGAGGTGACCAGCGCGCAGGTGCGGATCCGCACCTCTTCCGGCTGCTGGACCGGACGCTCCGGGGTGGCCCGGCTCGGCTCGACCACGCCCGTACCGCCGAACGGCAGGTTCCGGATCGGCAGCGTGACCAAGGTCTTCACGGCGGCGATGGTGCTGCAACTCGCCGCCGAACACCGGGTCGACCTCGACGCGCCGGTGCAGCGTTACCTGCCGGGTCTGCTGCCGGCCGACTATCCCGCCATACCGGTGCGTACTCTGCTCAATCACACCAGCGGGCTGCCCAGCGTCACCGATCCGGGCGACCTCGACTGGTGGCTGGACCACCGGTACGACCGGTGGACCGCCGAGCAGCTCGTCCGGCTCGCCAGCGACAACCCCCGCGAGTTCGAGCCGGGAACCCGGCAGCACTACACGAACGCCGGATACATCGTGGCCGGCCTGCTGGTCGAGAAGGTCAGCGGGCATCCGTACGCGGTGGAACTGGAACGGCGGATCGCCCGGCCGCTCGGCCTGCGGGGCACCTACGCCCCGGGTGCCGACCCGCGGATCCTCGGCCCGCACGCGCACGGCTACCAGGCCGTCGACCGGGACGGGCGGACCGAGTTGGTCGACGTGACGAACTGGAGTCAGACCTTCACCCCGGCCGCCGGCAACATCATCTCGACCGTCGCCGACCTGGACAGCTTCACGGCGGCCCTGTTCGGCGGCCGGGTGGTGCCGCCGGCCCAGCTCGCCGAGATGTTCACCGTGCCGGCCGTCGACGACGTCGAGGGCGGCCCGGCCACGTACAGCGTCGGGCTCCAGGCGTACCGGCTGCCGGACGGCGGCACGCTGTGGATCAAGACCGGATCCCGGTACGGCTACCTGGCCGCCATCGCGGCCAGCCGGGACGGCGCGTTCCGGCTGGCGTACTCGGTGACCTCCACCGACGCCAAGGGCAACGGCCAGCCGGCGGTGGTCCAGCGGATCATCGGGGCCGCCCTGGCGCTGTCGTAGGCCGAACCCCGGCCCGACCCCGGCGCCGCCCAGCGCCAGCCGCCGTTCTGGACCCGGGACGGCGGCTGGTCCGGCCCGGCGGGCGGGTCCGGTGGCCCGGCCCGGCGCTGTGCGGGACAGCGCCGGGCCGGTCGTGCCGGGACCTACGGGGTCCAGTACAGGTTCGGGTTCACGTGCCCGGTCCAGTCGAAGACGGCCATGTTGTCCCAACCATCCCCGGTCCCGTTGATGTTCGCCGGGTCCCAGCCGTTCCCCCTGATCGCGTACCAGGTCGGTTCCCAGTAGAAGACCCCCACCGCGCCGGCGTTGCGGGCCGTGTTCTGCACCCAACTGAACTCCTGCGCCTGCCCCTGCCAGGTGGCCGGGATGCCGTCACAGAGCGCGGTGCCGGGGATCGAGTTCGGTTCGCCGTCGGCGTCCGCCGTGGTGAACTGGTACGCCGTCTCGGCGATCACCACCGGCTTGCCGTACCGGGACCTCACGTCGGCGATCACGTTGTACAGGTTGGCCAGCGTGCCGTGCCACATGCAGTAGTAGGACAGCGCGGTGACGTCCCAGGGCACGCCCTGGGCGCGGATCCCGTCGTAGAACCAGCGGGCGTGCGCGTCGCTGTCCGCGTCCGCCGTGTGGATCCACACCTGCGTTCCCCAGTTGCACGCCTTGGTGGCGTTGTAGCCCTGCTTGAGCAGGCTCGCGAGGGGGCCGAAGTCGTTGTTCACGACCTGGCCCTTCGGCCACAGCATGCCCACGTTGATCTCGTTGCCGATCTGCACGCTGTCGGGCGTGGTGCCCTGCGCCCTGAGCGAGGTGCAGACGTCGTAGGTGTAGTTGTAGACGTCGGACTGCAACTGGCTGAGCGAGTGCGACGCCCAGGCCGCGGGCGGGTACTGCTTGCCCGGGTCGGCCCAGGTGTCCGAGTAGTGGAAGTCGATGAGCAGTTTGAAGCCCTTGGCCTTGATCGACCTGGCCTGCTGGAGCACCTTGGCCTTGTTGTTGTAGCCGCTGGCCGGGTTGTTCCAGACCCGCAGCCGCAGGTAGTTGACCCCCTTCGAGCGGAGGATGTCGTACGGGTCGGCCTGCGCACCGGACGCGGCGTAGTACCTGGCGCCGAGGTCGAGGCTGCGCTGCAGCGAGGAGACGTCCGCGCCGAGCATGCTGAGAGTGTTCGCCGCGTGGGCGGGGGTGGCGAGGGCCAGCGGAGCCAGGAGTACGACCGTGGCCAGCGCTGCCCTGAGGGACGGTTTCATGGCGCTCCTTCACGTGGGGAAGGGATGCGACGCCCGGTGGGGACGGGCGAGGTGTCGCCCGGTGGGGACGGGCGGACGCCCGGCGGCGCTGCCGGACGGGTCTGGGGGCGGGCCGACCGGCGAACGGACCCTATTCCGGTGCGGGCGAGGATGCCCGGATCACCAGGCTGGTCGGCACCGTGATGGACAGCGGGGTACGGCCCGCGATGACGTCGACGAGCAACCGGACCATCTCCTCGCTGATCCGATCGAGGGGATGCCGGACGGTGGTCAGCGGCGGGTCCAGCGTGGCGGCCAGCCCGGAGTCGTCGAAGCCGACCACCCGGACGTTCCCGGGCACCTCGCGGCCCACCTCCCGCAACACCGGCAGGGCGGCCGCGGCCATCGCGTCCGAGGCCGCGAAGACCGCGTCCAGGTCGGGGGCCCGGGCCAGCAGTTCCCGCATGGCCGCGGCGCCACTCTCCCGGCTCCAGTCGCCGTGCCCGATCCGCGCCGGCTCGACCGGGATACCGGACGCGGCCAGCGCGTCGGTGTAGCCCCGTAACCGGTCCACCCCGCCGGAGGTGTCCGGGGGACCGGTGATCGTGGCGATCCGCCGGCAGCCCGCCGCGATCAGGTGTTCCACCGCCGACCGGGCGCCGGACCGGTCGTCCGCCGCCACCGAGCTGATCACCTGCTCGTAGCCGAGCACCCGGCCGCAGGCCACGATCGGCACCTCGGCCCGGACGAGCTGGCTGAGCAGCGGATCGCCGGAGTGCGGCGAGACCAGCAGCACGCCGTCGACGTGGCCACCCGACAGGTACGCCACCGTGCGGTTCCGCTCCTCGGCGGTCGAGGCGATCATGAGCAGCAGCGTCAGTTCCCGGTCGGAGAGTGCCTGCGCCACCCCGCGCAGCAGCACCGAGAAGTTGGGGTCCTCGAAGAGCAGGTGTTGCGGTTCGGTGAGCAGGAAGGCGATCGAACCGGACCTGCCGGTGGCCAGCGAACGAGCGTGCTGGTTCGCCGTGTAGCCGGTCCGGGCGATGGCCTCCCGCACGGCCCGGACCGCCTCGGGGCTCACCCACTCCCGGCCGTTCAGAACTCGGGAGACGGTCGCGTAAGAGACCCCGGCCTCGCGCGCCACGTCGCGGATGGTGGGCCGCTTGCGCCCCGTACCGGGCGAGGTCGGCACGGGTTGGATCATAGCCTTCGCCATGTCTTCCGCCTCCCATCTCGTCGTCACGCCTTGACCGCGCCGGCGCCCAGGTCGACCCGCCAGTAGCGTTGCAGACCGAGGAAGAGCGCGACGAGCGGGATGATCGACAGCAGCGCCCCGGTGACCACCGACGTATACATGGCGGGCTGGGACGCGCCCTGGTTGAGCAGCCCGTTCAATCCGACCGTGACCGGATACAGATGGTCGTCGCCGAGCATGATGAAGGGCAGCATGAAGTTGTTCCAGATCGCGACGAACTGGAACAGGAAGACGGTGACCAGCCCGGAGCGCATCATCGGCAGGGCGACCCGGCCGAAGGTGCGCCAGTCGCCGGCGCCGTCCACCCGGGCCGCCTCGATCACCTCGGTGGGTACGGCCGCGGCAGCGAAGATCCGGCACAGGTAGATCCCGTACGGGCTGATGATGCTGGGCAGCAGCACCGACCAGTAGGTGTTGGTCAGGCCGACCTTGGCGAGCAGCAGATACTGCGGGATGGCCAGCACGACGCTGGGCACCAGCACGCCGGCGAGGATCAGGTTGAACACGAACGACCGGCCGGGGAACGTGTACTTGGCGAGCGCGAAACCGGCCATTGCCGACACCAGGCTGGAGGCCGCCCCGCCGATGCCCGCGTACAGGACGGTGTTGGCCATCCAGCGCCAGTAGAGGCCACCTCGGTACGCGCTCAGCTCCCGGATGTTGTCGAACAGGTGGGTACTCGGCGACAGGGTGAAGGTGGAGAACAGCTCCCCGGCGCTCTTCGTCGAGGCGATCAGCACCCAGATCACCGGGAACAGGCAGTACAGCGCGCCCAGCAGCAACAGGACGGTGGCGGCCGGGCTGACCCGTCGGCGTGACCGGCGCCGGTCGGTCGGGGCCGCCGCCGTCGCTCCGCCTACCGTCGGGGCCACTGTCGAGATGGCCATGCTCAGTCCTCCTGGTTGAAGGCGCGGGACCCGACGAGCTTCAGGAAGCCGAAGGACACGACGAAGGTCACCAGCGCGATGACCACCGAGGTGGCCGCCGCCGAGTAGACGTCGTTGCGGGTGAAGGCGTCCCGGTAGACCTTCATCAGCGGCGTCCACGTGGTGGAGATGGTGTTGCTGAGCGGGCGCAGCGTCATGGGCTCGGCGAAGACCTGGAGCGTCGCGATGAGCGAGAAGACGAAGGTCATGATCAGCGCCGGCAGCACGATCGGGATCTTGATCCGCCAGGCGATCTGGTTCTCCGACGCGCCGTCCAGCCGGGCCGCCTCGAACAGGTCGGTGGGGATGGCCCGCAACGAGGTGTAGATCACGATCATGTTGAAGCCGGTGCCACCCCAGACCGCGATGTTGGCCACCGCCCACAGCACCGAGGAGCCGGCGAGCACGTCGGGCGGGGCGATGCCGACACCCTGGAGGAGATCGCCGAACGGGCTGACCCGGGGCAGGTAGAGGAAACCCCAGAGCAGTGAGGCCACCACCGCGGGCACCGCGTACGGCAGGAAGATCGAGATACGCGCGAAGCCGCCCACCCGGGTCCGGCCGGCGTCCAGCAGCAGGGCCAGGAGCAGGGCCAGGCCGAGCATGGTGGGCACCACGATCAGCCCGTACGCCCCGATCCGGTAGACGCTGGGCAGGAACTCGGGGTCGGTGAGCGCCCGGGTGTAGTTCCGCAGGCCGGCCCAGACCTCGGTACGCGAACCCGGGCCCAGGCCCAGCCCGCTGATCCTGACCCGACGCAGGCTCAGGTACGCGGTGTAGCCGATCGGCGCCGCGAAGAACGCGACGAACAGCACCAAGGCCGGCGCGAGGAACGAGTACGGCACGGCGGCGGGTCGGCCGACGCGGCCGGCGCCACGGGGCGTACCAGGGGTGCTGGGAGACTCCGGCACGTCGTCACCTTCCCGGGTGTGCTGCGGGCGATTCGCGGTCCGGCGCCATCACGGTCCGGTGCCGTCGCGGTCCGGCGCCGTCGCGGTGTGGCGCCAGGGCGGCCGGTGGTCCGGCGCCGCACCGCGACGGGTGGATCAGCCGGCGAGCTTGAAGCCGGCGTTCTTCATGTCGTCCGTTGTGGTCCGCTGCATCGAGGTCAGCGCCTCGGTGAAGGCCGCCGCCTGCTTCGACTGGGCCGCCTTCCCGAAGGCGTCGTTGTAGGCGCTGTAGGCGACGTTGACGTCCGGACCGTAGGTGAACGGGTTGGTGACCTTGCTGGCCTCGGCCGCGATGGCGTAGAAGTCCGCCTGGTTCGCGAAGAAGGCCGGCGGGGAGGTCAGGGCCGTCGTGGTGGCGTCGATCGAGGCCGGGTACACGTTGGCCGTCGCGGCCAGTGCCTTGACCGCCGCCGGATCGGTGTTGAGCCACGCGATGAACTGGGCGGCCTGCTCCTTGTGCCTGCTCTGGCTGGTGACGCTGGTGGCCGAGCCGCCCCAGTTTCCGTTGGCCGGCCTGGTGGTGTCCCACTGCGGCAGCGGCGCGGCCTTCCACCTGCCCTTGGTCCTGGCCGCGCTGCTGGCGAGCACGCCCGGCCCCCAGACCGCGCTGAGCCAACCCACCTGGGTGCCGTCGTTGAGGGCGGCGTTCCACTCCGGGGTGTACATCGGCTTGTTGTCGATGGCCCCCTCCTGCACCAGGCCACCCCAGTACTGGGCGACCCGCTGGGTGTTGGCGTCGTTGATCGAGACGGTCCAGGCGTCACCCTGCACGCCCCACCAGGAGGCGCCGGCCTGCTGGGAGAGTCCGGCGAACCAGCCCGGGTCGTTGGCCGAGAAGGTGCCGAGGTACTGCCTGCGGTTCGCCGCGTGGACCTTCCGGGCCGCCGCCGCGTAGTCGTCCCAGGTGGCCGGCGCCTTGAGGCCGAGTGAGTCGAACACGTCGGAGCGGTAGTAGAACATCATCGGCCCGGAGTCCTGCGGGACGCCGTAGACGGCCTCGGAGCCGAGGGTGACGGCGTTCCAGGCGGACTCGGAGAACTTCGCCTTGAGACCACCGGCTTCCCTGGCGATGTCCGCGACCGCGTTCGCCGAGACCAGGGTCGGGATCTTCTGGTACTCGGCCTGCATGACGTCGGGAGCACCGCTGCCGGCCTTGATCGCGGTGAGCAGCTTGACAACGGCCGGATCGCCGCCGTCCTGCTTGTTCACCGTCACGTGGATGTCGGGGTGGGCGGAGTTCCAACCCTCGACGACCTTGTCCATGTTCGGCGCCCAGCTCCAGTAGGTGAGTTCGACCTTCCCACCCGGGGTGCTGCCGCCGTCGGCGCCCGAGTCGCCGGAATCGCTGCACGCGGCGGTCATCAGTAGTGCGGCGGCCAGCGCTCCGGCGACCGGCAGAACTGCCTTGTTCATCCGTCCTCCTCGATCGGCCGGCGGCGGAGGGCGCAGCCGGGGTCACCACCAGGCAGAGACGTACGTCACCAAGCAGGGACCTGTGACCGGTTACAGTGATAGCCGTCGACCCAGTTGTCAAGTCCTTGCGTCTTCCGGGTTAACTCGGGGTATCGTGCGGGCCGCCCACCTGTGACCGGTTACAGTCCGGCGGCCGGTGGCGGACGGGCGACCGCCGGACCGTCAGCCCCGCCCGGTCCGTCCGTCGCGGTCCCGCCCATCCGGGCCCAGCCCGGCCCGTCCTGCTCGTCGCAGACTCGTCGCAGAGGAGACGCCGTGCCCACCGAGTTGCTCGCCGTCCGGCACCGTCCCTGGTCGGAGCCGCTACGCCGGCCACGGATGAGCAACACCGAGGACGAGCGGCCGGGTGTCTCGCTGACCAGCCGCCACCTGATCCGGAACGGCGTGCCGACCATCCCGGTCTCCGGCGAGATCCACTACAGCCGACTGCCCCGGAACCGTTGGCGGCAACGGCTGCGACAGCTACGGGCCGGTGGCATCACGGTGGCCGCCAGCTACGTCTTCTGGCTGCACCACGTCGAGCGTCCCGGCCAGCCCTGCTTCACCGGCAACCTCGACGTCGCCGCCTTCGTCGACGAGGCGATCGCCGAAGGTCTCGACGTCATCCTGCGGATCGGCCCGTGGTGCCACGGCGAGACCCGCAACGGCGGCTTTCCCGACTGGGTACAGCGGGCCGAGGTCCGGCACCGCACGGACGACCCGGCCTATCTCGCCCTGGTCCGGGAATGGTTCGGTCAACTCGCCACCGCCCTGGGCGGTCGCTGCGGTCCCGACGGACCGGTGCTGGGCATCCAACTGGAGAACGAACTCTACGACCAGCCCGGCCATCTGCTCACGCTCAAGCGGCTGGCTCGTGAGGCCGGCATGTCCGCGCCGTTGTGGACCGCCACCGCGTGGGGAGGCGCCGAACTGCCACCCGAGGAGGTCCTGCCGCTCTACGGCGGCTACGGGGACGGGTTCTGGGTGGACGCCGACGCACCCTGGGACCCCACCTTCCGGGCCCACTACTTCTTCTCCCACATCTGGGACGATCCCGGCATCGGTGCCGACGTACGCCGGTCGCAGCCGCGCGCCGGTGGCGCCGACCCGGCTCCGCCACGTACCCCGGCACCGCTGTTCCCGCCGGCCACCTGCGAACTGGGCGGCGGGATGGCCACCGCCTACCATCGCCGGCCGCTGCCGACGGCCCTGGACGTCGCGGCCATCGCCCACTGCAAGATCGGCAACGGTTCCGCCTGGCAGGGCTACTACATGTATGCGGGCGGCACCAACCCGGCAGGCGTGCACGGCACCCAGGAGTCGCACGCCACCGGCTACCCCAACGACCTGCCCCGGCTGGGTTACGACTTCCACGCCCCGATCGGCGAGGCCGGTCTGCTCGCCGGCAGCCATGCCGAACTGCGCCGTCAGCACGCCTTCCTGGCCGCGTTCGGCGCCGCGCTCGCCGAAATGCCGTCCAGCCTGCCGGAGATCCGCCCGGCCGGGATCGAGGACGACCGCACCCTACGGTGGGCGCTGCGCAGCGACGGCACCAGCGGCTTTCTCTTCATCGCCTGGCACCAGCCGCACGTGCCGCTGCCGACCTGTCCCGGCGCCCGGTTCCGGGTGGTGCTCGATCGCGAGCAGATCGTGCTGCCCGACCGGCCGGTCGACATCCCGACCGGCACCCTGGCCCGGTGGCCGCTCGGGCTGACCATCGGTGGCGTACGCCTGGACTGGGCCACGGCGTCCGCGCTCACGGTGCTCCCGGGCGAGGCACCCACCCTGGTGCTGCTCGCCGACCCCGGCATCGCGGTCAGTTGCTCGGTCGGCGGCGTCGCCGCCACCGTCCGACCGGGTCTGACGCCGATCCGGCTCCACGCCGGCGGCCGGCTGGACCTGCTGGTCCTGCCCGCCAGCGTCGCCGCCGAGGTCTGGGTCTGCGAGGACGGTCCGGAGCGGCGGTTGCTGCTCAGCCCGACCGAGCTGTCGTGGGGCCCGGACGGCCGGATCGAGGCGTACGGCCCGGCCGGCCGGTTCGGGGCGCCGGCTCCCGACGTACGGGTCTACGACCCCGCCCGGGGTGCCTTTGTCGAGCTGCCGATGCGGGGCGGCCCACCCGGCCCGGAGCAGGCCCCGGCCATCCGGACGGCGGTTGGACAGCCGCCGACCGACCGGGTCAAGGCCGCCGGGCCGGTCGAGCGGGTGCCGGCCGAACTTGTCCGGACCGGCGCCGGCGCGGTGCCGGTCAGCTACGGCACGTTCGAGGGGCGGCAGTCCGCGCCCACCCCGGAGATCTTCGACGAACTGGCCGCCGTCTACCGGGTACCGCTGCCCGGGTGGATCGCCGATCCGTGGCTCGACGTACATCTGCGGATCGGCTGGGCCGGCGACGTCGGCCAGCTCCGGGTGGACGGCCGTCCGGTCACCGACCGCTTCTGGGACGGGTCCGACTGGATCGTCAGCCTGCGTGACGCGGGGGTCCACGCCGGCTCCACGGTGACCCTGCACCTGCTGCCGCTGGCCAGCGGCTCGCCCGTCGCACTGCCCCGGGACGCCCGCGAACGGCTGGCGACGGCCGACGGACAACTGCTGGCCGTCGATGCCCTACTGGTCGAGGGACGCACCACCTGGCGGGAGGCGGATCGGGTCCAGGAGCGCGCCACCTGGCGCGAGGCGGATCGGGTCCACTGGCCCGTCGATGGCCGGGCGGAGACCTGAGCGTGGAATTCCACGAGATGGTAATCGCGACCGACGGCGGGGGGCGTCGCCAATACGATGGCGAGGTGTCAATCCAACAAGACCCTTCCGACGCGTACGGTTCGAGTGATGAGGCCGCACTCGGGCTGGACGTGTGGCGCGGGCTGCCTCGGGCGCACACGCCGCCGTGGCCGGACCCCAGCGAGGTGGATCAGGTCGCCAAGGCCCTGACCGAGGTACCGCCCATCGTCGGCGCGCACGAGGTGGTGAAGCTGCGCGCACAGCTCGCGGACGTCTGCGACGGCAGGGCTTTCCTGTTGCAGGGTGGCGACTGCGCCGAGACGTTCACCGACAACACCGAGGATCATCTCCTGGCCAACGCCCGCGTGATGCTGCAGATGGCGGTGGTTCTGACCTATGGGGCATCGCTGCCCGTGGTGAAGGTGGCCCGGGTCGCCGGCCAGTACACCAAGCCGCGCAGCGCCCAACTCGACGCCCTCGGTCTCCCGGTCTACCGCGGCGACATGATCAACAGCCTGGAGGCGACCCCGGAGGCCCGGGTGGCCGACCCGCAGCGCATGATCCGGGCGTACGCCAACAGCTCCGCGGCGATGAACATGCTGCGGGCGGCCCTCGCCGGCGGCCTCGCGGACCTGAACGCCGTACACGACTGGAACCGGGGTTTCGCCCGGCACACCTCCGCCGGCCGGCGGTACGCGCACCTGGCCGGGGAGATCGAGCGGGCGATGGCCTTCGTCGCCGCGTGCGGTCTGGCCAGGGAAGAGGCGCTGCGCACCACCACCGTCTACTCCTCGCACGAGGCGTTGGCGCTGGAGTACGACCGGGCGCTGACCCGGGTGGTCAACGGCCGGCCGTACGCCCTCTCCGCGCACATGCTGTGGATCGGCGAGCGGACCAAGCAGCTCGACGGCGCGCACATCGACTACGCGTCCCGGATCGCGAATCCCATCGGCGTGAAGATCAGCGACCGGAACGGACCCGACCAGGTCCTGGCGCTGTGCGAGAAGCTGAACCCGGAGAACGTCCCCGGCCGGCTGACCCTGGTGGCCCGGATGTCCAACCAGAAGGTGCGGGACGCGTTGCCGCCGATCGTCGAGGCGGTCACCGCGGCCGGGCACCGGGTGGTGTGGCAGTGCGATCCGATGCACGGCAACACCCACGAGTCGTCGAACGGGTACAAGACCCGCTCATTCGACCGGATCATGGACGAGGTGCTCGGCTACTTCGAGGTCCACCGGGCGCTCGGCACCCACCCGGGTGGTCTGCACCTGGAGTTCTGTGGCGAGGATGTCACCGAGTGCCTCGGTGGCGCCCAGGAACTGGTCGACGCGGATCTGGCCGGCCGGTACGAGACCGCCTGCGACCCCAGACTGAACGCCGAGCAGTCGCTGGAGCTGGTGTTCGCGGTGGCGGAGATGCTGCGCGCCTGACAAGGCCAGGACCGCCCGGCTCGACTGCATCCGGGCGTCAGGAAGGGCCCCTTCCTATACAAAAAGCGATAACAAGGGGCCCTTCCTTTCATCTGGTCGCGCGTTCGATGGCGGTCTGCACGGCGCCGACGCGGTCGGCGAGCAGGCCCAGCGCGCCGACGGCCCGGTCCACCGGATCGTCGCCGGCCCCACCCAGCGCGCGGGCCCGCTGGTACCCGGCCCTCACCTCGGTCCACCGGCGGGCCTGCTCGGGCGTGAGCCGACCGCGTAACTCGGCCAGCTTGAGCAGGTTGGCCTCGGCGCCGGCCGCCAGGGTCTGTGCCTCGCCCAGGTAGTGGTCGTCGATCACCGCCGCCAGCTCCTCGTCGTCCATCACCGGGACGATCTTTTCGGCCAGCTTGTTCATGTTCCGGTACGACCCCTGGAGCTGGAACGGCGGCTCGGTGCGGGACGCCTCCGCCTGCCCGGCCGAGGCGATGTACGCCCGGTTGACCGCCAGCACGGTCTCGCGGACCCGCACCATCTTCCGCAGCACCGCGAGGATCTGGTCGAGTTCCACCGCCGGGTACGGGTGGCTGAGCCGGTCCGGCCGGACGGAGTCGTCACCCCGGGCCAGCGCGAGCAGCAACTCCAGGTCGCCCCGGTCCCGACCGGCCAGCGGCGCGAGCACCGGGTTGGCGGTGAGCGCGTTCTCCAGGTAGCTGAGCGCGAACACCTCCTCGCGGCCGGAGAGCACGTCGCCGAGGTTCCACACGTCCGCCCGGTTGGCCAGCATGTCGGGCACCCGGAACCGCTGCCCCGACTCGGTGTACGGGTTGCCGGCCATGCACACGGCGAACCGCTTGCCGCGCAGGTCGTACGTGCGGGTGCGCCCGTCCCAGACCCCCTCCATCCGGCGCTGTGCGTCGCAGAGCGAGACGAACTTCTGCAACAGCTCCGGCGAGGTGTGCTGGATGTCGTCGAGATAGAGCAGGACGTTGCTGCCCATCTCCAGCGCGAGCGAGATCTTCTCGACCTCCTGCCGGGCGGTGGCGTTCGGCGCCTCGGCCGGGTCCACCGAGGTGACACCGGAGCCGAGCGACGGACCGTTGACCTTCACGAAGACCAGGCCGAGTCGGCTGGCGACGTACTCCATCAGGGTGGTCTTGCCGTAGCCCGGCGGCGAGATCAGCAGCAGCAGGCCGGACCGGTCGACCCGATCTGTGTCGCCGGCCGCGCCGAGTTGCCGGGCCAGGTTGTCGCCGATCAGTGGCAGGTACACCTCGTCGAGCAGCCGGTTGCGGACGAACGCGCTGAGCACCTTCGGCTGGTACTCGGGCAGCCGCAGCCGGTCCCGTTCGGCCGCCACCAGCTCGTTGCGGCGCCGCTGGTACGCCCGGTACGCCGGGACCCGTTCGGTCCGGAACCGCCGGGTCCGGTCCAGCGTCTCGTCCAGCCGGACGGTCAACCGGCCACCGGAGATCCGGGGGTGCGTGCCGAGCAGTCCGTCAACCGTCTCGGTCAGCGCCGCCGCCGAGTCGTGCCGGGGCAGCTCGGCGCCGCACAGTTCGAGGGCCACCGCCTCCGGCAGGTCGGCGGCGGTGAACGGTACCGCCGCGCCGGCCGCCGGGCCGGAGCCGCCCGCTGGCCCTGACCCGCCGCCGGCTCCCGCACCGGCCGTGGGAACGGTGCGGGCGAGGAACCCGCCGAACCACGCGGTCACCAACTGGTGCCGGGCCGCGAGGTCGGTCAGCCCGCGCAGGTCGTCGTCGAACTCCTTGGCGGCCGGGGCCTGCGGACCGCCGAGGGCCTGCCGGAACCGGTCCACCAGGGCCCGTGCCCCGGCACTGGTGACGAACCGGACCGGCGCCGCCGCCAACTCCTCGACGAGGTACTCAGCCGCCTGCCGCTCACCCCCGGTGCCGGGCCCCGTGAGGTGGTTCTCCCGGCGGAACGTCCCGACCGCCTCGGCCAGCTCGGTCCGCAGCTCGTCGATGGCGTCCGGGCCCACCGGCGGTCGGCCGAACCGGGAGCGCGCCCGGGCCAGCGAGGCTGCCCGCATCGTCCAACCGGTCCGGGCCGGCTCGTCGGTGCCGTACCGCCAGAACAGCTGCGCGACCGCCCGGTCGGCCGGCCGGTACCGCAGCAACCCGGCGCCGGCACGCAACCGCAACAACGCACCGAGCAGCGCCGCCGCGTCGTGGTCGTGGACGCCCCGCTCGTAGCCCTCGTCGTACCGGGTCTCGGCGATAACCCGGACCAGCTCGCGGAGCCGGTCCGGGTCGGCCGCGGCCTCGTACAGCGCGTCGCACGTCGGGCCGGGACCGCCGGATTCCGCCTCGGCCAGGATCGAGCTGGCCAGGTACTCCGCCCGGGACACCTCGGCGGACTCCGAGACGAGCGGCTGGGTCCAGAGGTCGCGGTCAGCACCGAGGGCGCCACCCGGAACGGCCCGCCGGTAGTCGGTGCCGGTGACGGCCACCATCGGCCGACCGTCCTGCGGCACCAGCGTCACGTCGATCGGCTGGCTGTTCACCGCGAACCGGTGCCGGCCCAGCCGGATCGTGGCGCCCCCGTCGGCGTACAGGTCGAGCCGGTCCCGCAGGGCCCGCCCGGCCTCCTGGCGCGCGGCCCGGAGCCGGCCGTCCAGCTCGGCCGCCCGGACCGGGTCGCCGAGGGTACGCAGTTCCTCGACCACCGACCGCAGCTTCGTGATCATCGGGTCGCCCGCGAAGTAGGTGTTCACCTCGTCGACCGAGCCCAGCCCGACGAGCCGCCGATGCACGCTGACCAGGATCCGCTCGGCCGAGGAGACGATCCGGTCGGCCCGCCGGGCGCGCTCGTCCAGCAGCGCCTGCTTTCGGGCCGAGAACGCCTCGTAGATGTCGGTACGCCGGGTGGCCAGCTCGGTGAGGAAATCGTCGAACTCACCGAACCGGGACTCCAGGTCCTCCACCCGCAGCAGCAGCCGGCCGAGCTGCTCGTCGCACCGCTCGGCGGTGTCGGCCGCGGCCAGCGCCCCGGTGACAGCCTGGCCGAGCAGCGCGAACTCGGCGGCGAAGCCGGCTCGGCCCTCGACCGCGAGCAACTCCCGGCGGCGGGCGTCCAGCACCGCCCGGGCCCGGTTCACCCCGCCCAGCACCTCGGCCACCCGGGCCAGGATGCCGGTCCGCACGGCCGCGTCGGCGATGTCGAGCGCGCCGACGACCTCGGTGAGGGTCTGCAACCCGTCGGTGTGTTCGGTCAGCCGGTCCCGGATCGGTTCGGCCTCGGCCGCCGCGCTCAGCCGCTGCGCCCGGGTGGTCAGCTCGGCCACCTCGGACCGGTACGCCGTGAAGGCGTCGTCGCGGCCGAGGAACTCCACCGCGCGCCGCCCGGCCGTGTCGATCTCCCCGGTCAGCCGCCCGGCCAGCTCGTCGACCCGGGCGAGGTCGACGTACCGCAGATCACGCAGGGTCACCAGACGGCCCTGCGCCTGGCGCAGCGCGGCGAGTTGGCGTACCCACTCGTCGGCGGTGAGCGGCGCGGCGCCGGCGACCCGACGGGCCAGCGCGGCGATCTCCTCGGCGGTCGCGTCCACCTGCCCGGCGGCGTGCGCGGTCAGCGACTGGACCGCCTCGAACTCGTCCAGCACCTGCTGGGCGGTGGCCCGCACCTCGGCCAGCGGCTCGGCGAGGTTGCCGAACTCGGCGTCGGCGAGCCAGTGGTAGTGGTCGAAGATCCGGGTGCAGGCCGCGATCAGCGTCTCGAAGACCGCGGTGGCCGGGGTGGTCTCGGACACCAGCCGGGTCACCGACAGGCAGTCGGAGATGCCCCGCACCAGGTCCGCGTTGCCGACCCGCTCCAGCGGTCCGGTGCCGACCGGTTGGGCCGCGGCGTACGCGTCGGACAGGTACGGCGTGCGCCAGATCTGCATCGGGTGTACCCGGGTCGGTTCCGCCGACGTGGCCCGGAACACCACCAGGGTGCCGTCGGGGAACAGCGAGTAGCCGTGCCCGACGATGGGCGTGCTGACCTCCTTGCGGATCACGTTGTACGGCAGCAGCAGCGACCGGCCCTCGGCGCGGGCGTGGAAGACGTACAGCACGTCCTCCCCATTTCCGGACCGGATGACCCGCTCGAACTCCAGGTCGGTGGTGTCCGCGTCGAAGGTCCGGCTCACGCCGGTGGCCAGGTGGTAGCCGCCCGGGAAGATGATCCCGTGGTCCTCCGGCAGCCGCTGGCAGGCCATCCCGATGCCGTCCAGCCGGACCACGTCGGCGGTGAGCGTGTTGAACACGAGATAACGCCAGGCGGTCTCCCGGTACGGTCGCAGCCGCAGCAGGATCAGCGGGCCGACCAGCGCGTACTCGATGTCGGCGTCGGCGAGGCTCTGCAACGGCTCGTCCACCGGCTCGCTGTACACGCCCTCGCCGGTCTCGGTGTTGTTCTCCACCTTGACCGTGAGGGTGCCGCCGACCGTCTCGACGAACACCTTGCCCTGGATCGACACGTGCGGGTGCCGGCCGAGGACGTGGTCCTCGCGGGTGGTGGCGATCCATACGAAGTCGTGCCCGGGCGGGAAGATGTGTTCCCGTTCGCCCCGGTTGTCGAGATAGTCGGGGATACCGTCGGTGCCGACGGTCCAGCGCAGCACCCGGATGTCGTCGGTGCGCTCGCCGGTCTGGAAGACCGCCAGCAGCCGGCCGTCGAGCCGGCGCAGTTGCAGCAGTCGGGTCTGCCGGTAGTAGCGGTACAGCTCGGCGAAGTCGCGCTCGAACTGCGGGTGGCGCAGCAGGCCGGGCAGTTCGTCGGCGTCCACGTCGTCGAACCGGAACGCCTCGGCCGTACCCTCCGGGTCGCCGCCGGTCCCGGTCGCGACACCGGCACCGGCGGCGCCCGCCGAGCCCTCGTCGGATGCCGCCGGCTTCGGTTCCCGGACGAACCGGTGCAGCGAGAAGACGTCGTCGACCTCGGTCTCGGGCTTCAGTCCGATGAAGACGTTGTAGCCGAACAGCATGAGGCCGCCCACCGGCACGATGTCCCGGGGTACGCAGTTGTGCCGGGTCCGGATCCGTTCGGTGCCCAGCAACCGCAGCTCGGTGCCGCCGAACAGTGCGGTCCGCTCGGCGTTCAGCCGCTCGGCCCGCCGAGCCAGTTCGGCAGCCCGGTCGGCGAGCCGATTCCGCAACACCTCGTAACTGCCCGCGTCCACCCCGGACGCGTCGGCGGATCCCACCGGACCGGGTACGCCGGCGGATCCCGCCGGACCGGGTACGCCGGCGGATCCCGCCGGACCGGGTACGCCGGCGGATCCCGCCGGACCGGCCTGGGCGGCTGGTCCGGCGGTGGGCGCGGTTTCCGGAGCCGTCACCGGCGCACGTCCGCAGCCGGTGCCGGCTGGACCGCGCCGGTCAGCGCGGCCATCGGGGCGTCCGCGACGCCGAGCTTGCGGGCGGCGTCGAGCAGTTCGCGCAGCTTGCCGGCCTCGGCGCCGCCGGTCTTGATCTGCTGGAGCAGGAACGCCGACAGGGTGAGGTTCTGCACGTCGGCGCTGTTGAACGAGCCGAGGATCCGGGTCAGGTCGTCGGTGAACGACCTCTTCCCGTCCAGCCACGGTCCGGCCAGGGTACGGGCGGTGTCGGAGTGGTTGAGGAAGCCGTCCACGCTCTTGCCCAGGCTGATCGAGCCGAGCAGCTTGTCGAAGAAGACGCTGTCCCCGCCCACGATGTCGATGTTGGCCTTGGCCAGGCCGGCGGAGACCACGCTGGCCTGCGCCTCGGCCACCTGCCGCTGCACGTCGATGCCGGCCAGCCGGACCTCCTTCTCCAGCTCCAGCCGCAGCCGGTACTCCTCGTGTTCGCGGGTCGCATCGTCCAGCGCCGCCATCGCGGCCGCCTTCTCGGTCAGACCCTCGGCCTCGCCCTTCAGCTTCTCGCGTACCGCGTCGGCCGCGACCAGCGCACGCTCCCGTTCCACCGTGGCCTCGGCCCGACCGACCTTCTCGATCGCCTCGGCGCTGCGCTCCTTGACCTGCACCTCGGCCAGCCCCGCCGCGGCGGCCTCGGCCTGCGCCCCCTCGGCCAGCCGGATCTTGGCCCGGGCGTCCAGTTCGGCCGCCTGCTGCCGGGCCTCGGCCAGCACCAGTTCCTCGCGGGCCTTGAACTTCGCGGCGGCCTCGGCGGCCTCGGCGGCCTTGATGTCCTTGACCAGGTGCTCCTGCGCCTCGGCCTCGGCCTGGATGACGACGGCCTGGCGGGTCCGCTCGGCCTCCTCGACCACCCGCAGCCGCTTGATGTTCTCCTCCTGCTCGGCCACGGTCTTCTCCACCGCGATGCGCTCCCGGACCACCTCGGCGATGGCCCGCTTCTCGGCCTCCACCTCCTTGTCCTTGGAGATCGTGGACAGCTCGGTCTCCCGCTGCCGGCCGATCACCTCGAGCATGCGGTCCTTCTCGATCCGCTCGGCCTCGATGGCGATGACCCGTTCCCGGTTCTTCTCGGCCACGGCGATCTCCCGGGCCCGGTTCTCGTTCTGGATGCCCAACTGCTCGTCGGTACGGATGTTCGCGGCCTCGGCCCGCAGCCGCTCCTCGGCGCGTACCCGGCTGATCTCGGCCTCCTCACGGGCCCGGACCGTCTCGATCTCGCGGCGCTGCTTGGCCTCGGCGTCCGCCTGCCGGCGTTCGAGTTCCAGGATGGCCTCCCGGGCGTCGACGTTCTGCCGGGTGATCTCCTTCTGCTCGTTGCGCTGGAACTCGTTGGTCCGCACGTGCTCGATCGCGGTCAACTCCGTGATCTTGCGAATGCCCTGGGCGTCCAGGATGTTGCCCGGGTCCAGCCGGGCCATCGGGGTCTGCTCCAGGAAGTCAATGGCGGCGTCCTCGAGGCTGTACCCGTTCAGGTCCGTGCCGATGACCCGGATGATCTGGTCCCGGAACTCGTCCCGCTTGGTGTAGAGGTCCACGAAGTCGAGTTGCTTACCCACCGTCTTGAGCGCCTCGGAGAACTTGGCGTTGAACAACTCCTGGAGGGTGTTCTGGTCGCTCGCCCGGGCGGTACCGATCGCCTGGGCCACCTTGATGACGTCTTCGACGGTCTTGTTGACCCGGACGAAGAACGTGATCCGGATGTCCGCCCGGATGTTGTCCCGGCAGATCAGACCCTCCTGGCCGGTCCGGGCGATCTCGATGGTCTTCACCGAGATGTCCATCACCTCGGCCTTGTGCAGGACCGGCAGCACAACCGCGCCGGTGAACGTGACATCGACCCGGCGCACCTTCGAGACGATCAGGGCCTTGCCCTGCTCGACCTTGCGGAACAGGCGGCTGACCAGGATGGCCAGGCAGATCAGGATGAGTAGGACGACGGCCAGCAGGATGCCGAGGCCGGTGGTGATGACGTCCATGATGGTGGCGCGGCGGGCGGCAGGCGCCCGGGATTTCCGCGCACTCCTCCCTTCGAATCATTTTGGGCAGCGCGGGTCGGGATGTTTCCGGTTTGGAGTACGCGGTCCGGGACGTTCGTGCGTCGGGGTCACGACCGCCGGGTCCTGATGGCCTACATCGGGGACCGGAGCGAGGGATCGATCACCGGTTCGGCGGGCATCACGAGAAAGAACTCGCCCACCTCGTCATAGTCGTAGATCAGCGCGGGGCTGCCGGCACCGAGCGGTTCGGCCCCGGGTTGTCGCACCTGGACGACTGCGCTGGATCCGTCGGCGGCGGTCACCTCGGCCTGGCCGAAGTCCGCGGTCACCCGACCGGTCCGGATCACGCAGAGCCGGCCGACGAAGGCCAGGCGACGATCCGTCGAACCGGCCAGGAACAGCCGGCGCAGCGGCACCACCGCCACCCGGCAGACCAGCCAGGCCGCGCAGAGCGCCAGCAGCAGGACCACGAGGCCGAGTCCGAAGCGCGGGCCGGCGCCGAGGGCGGCCCGGTCCAGCGGTACGTCGGCAACCAGGCAACCGAACCAGGTGAGGGCGATGAACAGCGAGAGGACCACGCTGGTGGGCGGACCGTTCAGGCCCACCGCGGCCAGCCCACCGGCCAGGCCGTGACCGGCGTCCTCCCCGCCAGCGCCCCCGTCCCCACCGGCACCGCCATCCGCGCCGGCACCGCCATCCGCGTCGCCCAGATCGAGCACACCGGTCAACACCAGCAGCCAGTAGCCGATGACGGTCACCAGGAGGAACGTGGAGAGTACGGTCGGGAATTCGAGGACCGCGCCGAGGAACCCGCCCATGGCCCGTCCCTCCCCGCCGACCGGCAATGCTCGCCGTCGATTCCGGCTCGCTCGTCAAAACGATGGTGGCAGGCCAGGTCAAGGCGTGAGGGTCATCGACCGACTGATCCTCCGCTCAACCCGCTGACCCGAACCAGTCACCCTCACCGACCCGAACCGGTCACCCTCGCCGACCCGATCCGCTCAACCCGCTGGCTCGAACCGGTCGCCCTCCGGTCCAGACACGGCCCGCAGGCCGCGAGGCGGGTCGAGGGTCAGCCGGGCAGCGTGATCCGGCCCTCGGCGGCGGCCAGTGCGATGTCCCGCCGGTACTGGGCGCCGGGCAGTTCGATCCCGTCGATCAGCGCGTACGCACCGTCCCGGGCAGCCACCAGGCCGGTTGCGACAGCCGTACAGGCCAGCACCCGACCGCCAGCGGAGACCAGGCTGCCGTCGGCGGAGCGGGCGGTGCCGGCGTGGATGACGCCGGGCCGGTCCGCACCGGTGATCGGGTCCCCCGTGCGAGGCGTACCGGGATAACCGTCCGCGGCGACGACCACCGTGACGGCCGCTCCGGGCCGCCAGTGCAGCGGCGGGTGCGCGGCCAGCGTGCCGGTGGCCGCCGCGTGCAACAGGCCGGCCAGCGGCGTGTCGAGCAGCGCCAGCACCGCCTGGGTCTCCGGATCGCCGAACCGCGCGTTGAACTCGATCACCTTGGGGCCGGCCGCCGTGAGCGCGAGCCCCACGTAGAGCAGGCCGGTGAACGGGGTGCCCCGGCGGCGCAACTCGGCCAGGGTCGGCCCGACCACCCGGTCCAGCACGTCGTCGACCAGCCCGGCGGGCGCCCAGGACAGCGGCGCGTACGCCCCCATGCCGCCGGTGTTCGGGCCGGTGTCGCCGTCGCCGATCCGCTTGAAGTCCTGGGCCGGCAGCAACGGCACAGCAGCCGTGCCGTCCGTGACCACGAAGAGCGACACCTCAGGGCCGGCGAGGTGTTCCTCGATCACCACCCGGCCACACTCGGCGGCGTGCCGCTCGGCGATCTCCCGATCGTCGGTCACCACCACGCCCTTGCCGGCGGCCAGGCCGTCGTCCTTCACCACGTACGGCGTGCCGAACTCGTCCAGTGCGGCGGCCACCTCGGCGGCGTCGGAGCAGGTACGCGCGCGGGCCGTGGGCACTCCGGCCGCCGTCATGATCTCCTTGGCGAACGTCTTGGAGCCCTCGATGGCGGCCGCCGCGGCACTCGGGCCGAACACCGCGATGCCCTTGGCACGTACCGCATCCGCCACGCCGGCCACCAGCGGCGCCTCGGGGCCGATCACCACGAGATCGACGCCGGTCTCCACCGCCAGCGCGGCGACCGCTGCCGGATCGGTTGGCCGCACCTCGCGCAACTGCGCGACGGCGGCGATACCGGGGTTGCCGGGGGCCGCGATCAGCTGTTCGACGGCCGGGTCAGCGGCCAGGCCCAGGGCCAGGGCGTGCTCCCGCCCACCCCCGCCGAGAAGAAGTACCCGCACAACCCCGCATCCTACGGCCCCACCCACCCCCACCCCCCACTCCACCACCCACCCATCCCACCCCCTGAACCCCACCCCTCCCCCTTCCCCCCACCCCCTCCCCCCACCCCGTTGATCATGAAGTTAGCTGCCAGTTTGATCTCCGAATTGACCGCTAACTTCATGATCAATCGCGGCCCGTACCGCGTGTAGCGCGGCCATCGACCTCATCGCCGGGGGTAGCGCGGGGCGACCGACAGGGCTTGTCGCACCACGTACGGGATGTAGTCCGGCCGGAGGGTGTCCGCCCAGGTGAATCGGAGGATTGTCCAGCCGGCGTTGACGATCCGGTTCTGCCGGCGACGGTCGGCGAAGATCGCGTCCGGTGTCCCGTGTGGGCCACGACCGTCCGCCTCGGCGATCAACCGGGCGGCACGCCAGGCCAGGTCACCCACTCCCAGCAGGTAACCGTCGTTGTCGCGTACGTCCAACTGGAGGACGTCCGGTGGCACGGCACCGTCGACACAGCGCAACCGGACCCGGGTCTCCAGCGGTGACTGCGCGCGGCCGTCCGCCTCGGCGATGTGTCTCCGAGCCGCCACGACTCCACGCCGGCCGCGTAGGCGCACGAGCATCGAAGGGAGTTCCTCCGGACGGAGCAGGCACCGGTTGAGTGCCGAGTCCAGGACCGCGACCGCCTGGTACCGCGGCAACCGAAGCGCGAGTTCGGCGACGGTGCGCGAAGCGGTGGTGACCGGCAACCCGGCGACCACGGTCAGATCGTCCGACTCATGTTCGAGCTGGTGTACCACTATCGCCCGATCCCGGATCCGGGATGGCCGGGCTGCCCGGGCCGGCAGCGCGAGATGGACCTGTTCCGTCTCCGGTAGCCCGGCGAGGCCGTGCAGTTCCGCGGCGGTCGACAGTACGGCGTGCGCCGGGGAACCGAACGAGACCAGCGCGGCGCGGATCCGCTGCCGCCGAGCCTCCGTGACAGCGCCGGACCGATCGCTGCCGTCACGAGGAAAGGGCAGATAGACGGCTCGGGCCATGGCGCGCCATCGGCCCGCACCAACCAGGTGATCGATCTCGTGACGGCTGAACCCCGCCCGCACCGCCTGGTCGCGGGTGACCAACCCGTCCTGAGCCAAGGCCAGCCGGCGCAGGATCCCCGTACGTTCCATCGCCGCAACATTGGACGCTGCCGCCGATCACGTCGAGAACCCCCTGTGGATAACCCCCACCCCCTGTGGATAACTCAGCCCGCGCGACACGACCGAGCCTGGTTGATCATGAAGTTACCGGTCGATTGAGAGATCAAACTGGCAGCTAACTTCATGATCAACCGGGAGGGGTGGGAGGGAGGGAGGGAGGGAGGGAGGGAGGGAGGGAGGGAGGGAGGGGGGAAGGAAGGGGTTAGAGGAGGGGGTGGCGGATTATGTTTTCGTCGCGGCCGGGGCCGACGCCGAGCATGCTGATCCGGGCGCCGGAGAGTTGCTCGATCCGCTCGACGTAGCGGCGGGCGTTGAGTGGCAGTTCAGCCCAGTCACGGGCCTTGGAGATGTCCTCCCACCAGCCGTCCAGTTCCTCGTACACCGGCTTGGCGTGGTGGAAGTCGGTCTGGGTCATGGGCATGTCGTCGACCCGCTCGCCGAAGATCTCGTACCCGACGCAGATCGGCACCTTGTCCAGCCCGGTGAGCACGTCCAGCTTGGTCACCACCAGATCGGTGACGCCGTTGAGCCGGCAGGAGTACCGGGCCACCACCGCGTCGAACCAGCCGCACCGCCGCTCCCGGCCGGTGGTGGTGCCGTACTCGTTGCCGATCTTGCGCAGGTGCTGGCCGTTCGCGTCGAACAACTCGGTGGGGAACGGACCGGCGCCCACCCGGGTGGTGTAGGCCTTGCTCACCGCGATCACCCGGTCGATCGCGGTCGGCGGGATGCCCGCGCCCACGCACGCCCCGCCGGCCGTCGGGTTCGACGAGGTGACGAAGGGGTACGTGCCGTGGTCCATGTCCAGCATGGTCGCCTGGGCGCCCTCCAGCAGCACGTTCTCGCCCCGGTCCAGCGCGTCCCAGAGCATCGCCCGGGTCTCGGCGATGTACGGCCGCAGCCGGGCCGCGTACTCCAGATATTCCTCGGTCACCGCGTCGACGTCGATCGCCTTGCGGTTGTAGACCTTGAACAGCGTCTGGTTCTTCTCCCGCAGCACGAGGTCGAGCTTCTTGCGCAGGATGCCGGGGTCCAGCAGGTCCTGGACCCGGATGCCCATCCGGGCGACCTTGTCGCCGTACGCGGGGCCGATACCCCGACCGGTGGTGCCGATCCGGGACGACCCGAGGTAGCGCTCGACCACCCGGTCCAGTGCCCGGTGGTGCGGCATGATCAGGTGCGCGTCGCCGGAGATGCGCAGCCGGGAGACGTCGACGCCCCGGGCCGCGAGGCCGTCGATCTCCTCCAGCAGCACCTTGGGATCGACCACCACGCCGTTGCCGATCACGATCTTCGCGCTCGGGGAGAGCGCGCCCGAGGGCATCAGGTGCAGGGCGTACTTCTCGCCGTCCGGCGTCACCACGGTGTGGCCGGCATTGTTGCCGCCCGAGTAGCGGACGACGTAGTGGACCCGGTCGCCGAGCAGGTCGGTAACCTTGCCCTTGCCCTCGTCGCCCCACTGCGCCCCGATGAGCACGATCGCTGGCATCGTGAAACCCGCCTCCAAGGGGCTCGGGTGCCCAGGTGGCGACCGCGCGGCAAGCCCGGTCAGTCAGGTTAACAACTAGTCATGGTCCGAGCCGCAGCGGCCGGACCAAGGAGGCAGGAGGCCCGCGGCCGTGTACGACGTGGTGTTGCTCACCCTCGACTCCGAACGTCCGGACTCGGCGGGCTGCGGCGGCGACTCCTGCTGCGGGGCGGCTGCCGGCGAGGCCGGCGACCGGTGTGCGGACACGCCGCGCGTACCCGTGTTGACCTGCGCGGACGCGCTCACCGCGGCCGGCGCGCGGGTGACCACCGTGACCGCCCGGTCGGACGCGGAGATCGACGCGGTGCTGACCCGGCTGGACGGGCCGCCCCGCCCGGACGGGCTCACCTGGCCCGACGAGGACGCCAAGACCCGACTGATCGTCGCGACAGCCAGTGACGGTCAGTTACGCACCGTGCTGCGCCGGATGGTTCGCCGGTACGCCCCACCGCCCAGCCGCCGGCCCGCCGACCTGGCCGAGAACCGCACCCTTCCGGACCTGCCGCCCATCGGACTGCTTCCGCTCGACCCGGCGGGCGGGTCCGGCTCGACCCCGACCGACCTGATCGGGCAGCTGGGTCTGCCCCGGAGCCCGGCGGCGGTGGCCGAGGCGGTGCTGGCCGACCGGGTACGCCGGCTCGACCTGCTCCGCAACGACGGCGGTTCGGTCACCCTCGACGGGGTTCTGGTGGGCGGCGCGGACGAGCACGGCGCACCCCGGCCGTGGCGGGGCCGGGTCGAGGTGGACGACGCCGTGCTATCCGCCGGGGACGAGCCGATGCTCGCCTGCGTGGTCGGCAACGCGGGCGGATACGCCGAGGTCGAGGGGATCCCGCTGCTGTCCGCCGCGGACCCCACGGACGGCCTGATCGAGGTGGCCGTGGTGCTGCCGGTCGTCGCCCGCGCCCGCTGGTCCCGGCGTCGGCGGGTACGCCTGGAGGTACGCCGGGCCCGAGGCCGGGCGGTGGGTGTCAACCCGCGTACCGAGACGGTGTCCTTCCTGGACGACGGCGTCGCCGGCGAGCTGACCCGGAAGCGGTCCTGGTGGATCGAGCCCGGTGCCTGGGCCGTTTACGACCCGGGTCCAACCGGGTAGCCGGGCGGGCGGAACCGGCCGGTCGATGTCGATCGGTGGACCCGGTCGATCGTGATCCGACCGGGACTGCCGGACGGGCATATCCTCGGCATGGGAGATGGGGGAGGTATCCGTGGCGCACGACGACAGGGTGTACGTGCCGGGCCAGGGCGGATCGGATCCGCGACGCGCCGGCGAGCCGTTCTGGCCGCCGGAGGAGGAGACCGATCCGGAGGCCTGGGACGCCCACCGCGGTTCGTCACCACCGCCGGTCGAGACCGGACCGCCGAACCCGCCGCTCGCCGGCCCGCAGTCGGTGCCCTCCTGGCTCCAGCAGGGTCCCCAGGGGGTGCCGGCACATCCCGGGGCACCACCGGGTCCGCCGGGCGGCGAAGCGGATCCCGGGGCGACCTGGTCCACCACTCAACCGCTGCCGCCGTGGGTGGCCGGTCAGACCGTCGACCCGGTCTCCGGTGCGTCCGTGCCGGCGGTGCCGGGACCGCCACCCGGAATCGGCTCCGGAGCGCCGTCGGCCATGCCGGGACCGTCCGCCCAACCCGGACCCGGAGTCGTACCGGCCGTGCCGGGATCACCCGACGTACCCGGGCCTGGGCCGGCCCTGCCGGGGATACCGGTCCCGCCCGTTCCGGGCGCCCCGGTTCCGCCCGGGCCGGGTCCGGCCGCGGTCGGCGACATGGCCACCCGGGCCTGGCCGGTGATCACCCCGCACCGCGACGGTCCGGCAGGACCCGACGCGGGCGGGCCGCCAGCCGGATCTGACTGGCCGGCGTCCGGAGCCGGCGGACCCGGCCCGGTTCCGGGAACCGACTGGCCGGCGTCCGGAGCCGGCGGACCCGGCCCGGTTCCGGGACCCGGCGAGTCCGACCCGTCCTTCGGGCCGGGCGGCCCCGGACCGTCCTTCGGACCCGCTGGTTCGGTCCCGCTCGGTCCGCCCGGCGTCGCCACGGGCGGCCCCGGACCGGTGGACGCCGGTTACGACCCCGGTGAGCCGGCCGGACCCGACGGCTCCCGCCGGTCCGGCCGGGTCGACCTGGACGAGCCGTTCACAATGGACGACCCGGGCGCCGGACCCGAGTCGTCGAGCGGGCAACCGATCCGGCCCGGTGAGCAGCCCTCGCCGTGGGCGCAGCCGCCCGTCCGACCGCCGGTCTCCGATTCGGGACCCGCGCCGTGGCCCGGCGACGCGCCCCCGCCACCGCCCGGTTGGGCCGCCCAACCGGGCTGGGCCCCGACCACCGGCCAGCCGAACTGGGCCGGTCCGGCCCAACCGCTGCCACCGGTACCCCGGCCGCCGATCGTGGACGGTCCGGCGGTGCCCCTGCCGGAGGGACCGCCGGACGAGCAGGTGGAGCCGGGCCCGCAGGCGGGTCCGTACCCGCCGCACCCGGGCTGGGCACCGCCACACCCGCCCCCGCAGACCTGGGGGCCGGGCGCTCAGGGCGTCCCCCCGGCCTATCCGGCGCCCCCCGGACCCGCCGGCCCGGTCGCGCCGTCGCCGTACGCCCCGGGGCCCGGTGGGCCGGGAACCCCCGATCCGTACGACGACGCGCCGTGGACGCCCGACCAGTCCATCCCCACCGCCGAGGAATTCGCCCAGCGCCGGGCGGTCCGGCCGGCCGACCCGGTGGCCACGATGGGCGTGCGGGCGGCGGTCAACAAGCTGGGCCTGGTCCGGCTCGCACCCAGCCGGCACGAGCAGGAGATCAAGCACGACGTCGAGATGGTCCGTCGCAACTTCGGCGGGCTGCGCCAGGTGACCGTGGTCAACCCCAAGGGCGGTGCCGGCAAGACGGTGGCGATCCTGCTGCTGGCGATGACCTTCGGCCAGAAACGCGGCGGGTACGTCCTGGCCTGGGACAACAACGAGACCCAGGGCACCCTGGGCATGCGGGCCCAGCAGGACTTCCACTCCCGTACGGTGCGTGACCTGCTGCGGGATCTGGGCCAGTTCCAGGGTGCGCACGGGCGGATCGGGGACCTGTCCCAGTACGTCCGGGCACAGGGTGAGGGCATGTTCGACGTGCTCGCCTCGGACGAGTCCGCCACCGGCGGCGAGATGCTGACCGCGCGGGCCTTCGGCGAGATCCGCGAGGTGGTCAGCCGGTTCTACAAGCTGATCTTCGTGGACACCGGCAACAACGTCCGGGCGCAGAACTGGCAGGCGGCCATCGACGCCACCGACCAACTGCTGATCACGATGTCGGCCCGGAACGACTCCGCCGAGACGGCGGCCCGGATGCTGGACCATCTGGAGCAGAGCGGGCGGCACCGGTTGGTCCGGCAGGCCGTGACCGTGGTGTCGATGCCGCCGTCCCGCAAGGAGATCGACCTGCCGGCGATCGAACGGCACTTCGCCGCCCGCACCCGGGCGGTGCTGCTCGCCCCGTACGAGCGATTGATCGACACCGGCGAACCCATGCGGTACGGGCACCTCTCCGCCGCCACCCGGGACGCCTGGCTCAAGATCGCCGCATCGGTGGCCGAAGGTCTGTAACCCCGTGGTCCCCGGTGGCCCGGGCCCCGCTCCCGGTCACCGGGACCGGGCTCGGGCTACCGGGGACGGACGGTTGGCCGGTACGGCGGGGCCGGGCCGGCTGGTGGGGTGGGCTCAGCTACCCGCGAGCGCGTCGCCGGCCGCGGGATCGCAGTCCCGGAGGAACTGCGCGCACCGGGCCGCCTCGTCCGACTCACCGATCTCGCCGGCGGCCCGGGACAGCAGGTACAGGCAGCGCAGGAAGCCTCGGTTGGGCGCGTGCGACCAGGGCACCGGCCCGTGCCCCTTCCACCCGCTGCGGCGCAGCTGGTCCAGTCCCCGGTGATAGCCGGTCCGCGCGTAGGCGTACGCGGCGACGACCTGGCCCTCGGCCATCGCCCGCGCGCCCAGCGCGGCCCAGGCGGCGCTGAAGCCCGGGAAAGCCGCGGCCGCGGCGGCGTACGCCTCGTCGGAATCCTGCTGGTCGGCCTCGGCCAGTGCGGCCTCCGCGGCACTGTCGCTCGGCAGGAGCGTGGCCGGCGGCTCGGGCAAAAGGTTCTGCATCGGCCCATTCAACCTGCCCCGACCGGCGGTAGCCACACCGGGGCGCTGGGTGAGGTGTCTGAACGGTCGAGTCCTTCCGCCCGGTACGGCCGGTGCGGTGGGCGGGTCCGTGGACTAGAACTAGAGGTCCGGAGCCTCCCCAGGACCCGGCAGGGAGAGCCCGGCGCCTCGTCGCCGGGCTCTCGTCATCTCCGCCGCGTCGCCGACCGGTGTCGGTGAAGCCAGCCGGGAAAAACCAGGCGGCACGGACGGAGCCAGCCGGCGGGGCGGGCAGACCGGAGCGCCGAGCCCAGCGGAGCGCAGCCGGTCGGCGGGGGTGGAACCGGCCGGTCGGGCAGGCCCGGCATGATGGCTGGGTGCCCACCCCACCGCCCCCGGATGTCGTGGAGCCACCCGACACCACTCCCACCGAGATCGAGTCCCGAGCCGAGCTGGAACCGCATCTGCGGGCCGGCAGCCTGGCCGGGCTGACGTTGCAGGGGCTGCGACTCGACCTCGAACCGTGTCCCGACCTGTCCGCCGTCGACCTCACCGACACGCTCTTCGTGGGGTGCCGGTTCGCCGACCCGGAGGTCGAGGCCGCGGTGGTCCGGCGCGGCGCGCACGTGGTGCCGCCGTTCCGGGAGGTGCCGTACCCCACCCAGCCGGCCCGGCTCTACACCGCCGAGGACCTCACCGCCGGGTTCACCGAGGGCGGCTTCGACACGATGTACGACACCCGGGTCTACGCGCACTTCCGGGCCATGGGTGGAGCGTTGCCACCGGTCCGGGAGGCCCTCGCCCAGCGGCTGCACGACCATGGGATCGACAACGCCCTCGCCGACGCCACCAACGCCTGGCTGGCCGTCCACGGCCCGGCCTCGGTGGTGGGCATCATGGGCGGTCACGCCGTGCGGCGCGGCGAACCGGCGTACCGGATGGCGGCGACGCTGGGTTGGGCGCTGGCTCGGGCCGACCGGCTGGTCGTCACCGGCGGCGGGCCCGGGGTGATGGAGGCCGCCAACCTCGGTTCCTACCTCGCCGGGCGGACCGTCCCGGAACTCACCGCCGCGATCGACCTGCTGGCCACCGCGCCCGACTTCACGGACCACCTCCGGTACACGGCGGCGGCCATCGAGGTACGGGCGACGTTCCCGGCCGCCCCGGCCGACCCCGCCGGTTCCGGGCCGTCCGCCCGCGTCGCCACGACCGCGCCGGCGGAGGTGCCGGCGCCCCGCCCCGCCGAGGTGGTGCCGGCGGCGGCCACGACGCCGGTCCCGGCGGTGCCGCCGGCGGACTGGGCCCGGCGTGGCGGGTTGGCGATCCCCACCTGGTTGTACGGCCACGAGCCGGCCAACCTCTTCGCCGGGCGGATCGCCAAGTACTTCTCGAACGCCATCCGCGAGGACACCATCCTGCGGCTGGCCCGGGGCGGCATCGTGTTCGCGCCCGGACAGGCCGGGACGGTGCAGGAGGTGTTCCAGGCGGCGACGAAGACGTTCTACGGCACCGACGGCCCCAGCGGGCCGTACGTCTTCCTGGGCCGGGACCACTGGACCCGGACGCTGCCGGTGGAGACGCTGCTACGCCCGCTGCTGGCCGGTGCCCGCGCTGGTGACCTGACCGCACTGGTCCAGGTCACCGACGACGTCCGGGAGGCGGTCCGGCTGCTCACCGGCCGCCTCCCGAGGATCTGATCCCGACCCGGACGTGCTACCCGCCGACTACTTGCCCAGCTTGGTGCCGGTCGAGCGGAGCGCCTCGCACGCCTCGACGACCCGGGCCGCCATGCCGGACTCGGCTGCCTTGCCCCAGACCCGGGGGTCGTACAGCTTCTTGTTCCCGACCTCGCCGTCGATCTTGAGCACGCCGTCGTAGTTGCGGAACATGTGGTCGGCGACCGGGCGGGAGAAGGCGTACTGGGTGTCGGTGTCGATGTTCATCTTCACCACGCCGTAGTCCAGCGACTCCCGGATCTCCGACAGCAGCGAGCCGGAGCCGCCGTGGAAGACCAGGCTGAGCGGCTTGTCCTTGCCGAACTTGGCGCCCACCGCGTCCTGGATGTCCTTCAACACCTCGGGCCGCAGCTTGACGTTGCCCGGCTTGTAGACGCCGTGCACGTTGCCGAAGGTCAGCGCCGCCATGTAGCGGCCCTTCTCGCCCAGCCCGAGCGATTCCACCATGGCGAGGCCGTCCTCGACCGTGGTGTAGAGCTTGTCGTTGATGGCGTTCTCGACGCCGTCCTCCTCGCCGCCGACGACGCCGACCTCGATCTCCAGCACGATCTTGCCCTCGGCGGCCCGGTCCAGCAGTTCGCTGGCGATGTCCAGGTTCTCCGCGACCGGCACGGCCGAGCCGTCCCACATGTGCGACTGGAACAGCGGCTCCTCGCCGCGGGCCACCCGCTCCTTCGAGAGCTGCATGAGGGGCCGGACGAACTTGTCCAGCTTGTCCTTCGGGCAGTGGTCGGTGTGCAGGGCGATGTTGACCGGGTAGTTCCTGGCCACCTCGCGGGCGTACGCGGCGAACGCGGCGGCCCCGGTCACCATGTCCTTGATGGTCGGCCCGGACAGGTATTCGGCGCCACCGGTGGAGACCTGCACGATGCCGTCGCTCTCGGCGTCGGCGAAGCCGCGCAGCGCGGCGTTCAGGGTCTGCGACGACGTCACGTTGATCGCTGGGTACGCGAACCGGCCTGCCTTGGCCCGGTCGAGCATCTCCGCGTACACCTCGGGCGAAGCGATGGGCATCTCGAACGCTCCTTACTAACCGCTGTCGGCCCCGGCGGGCCGCTGTCTCTCGCCTTGTGCGCCTGACCGCGCTGTCCGGTGCGGGCAGTATCCCGCAGGCCGCCGGACCGGGGACAACCGACCGGGGTACGTCCCACTCCCGTGGCCTGGCCCGGTCAGTCCTGCCGGGAGTGGTCCGGGATGACGATGCTGATCAGCCAGCTGATGATCGCCATGACGATCGCTCCCCAGAACGCCGGCCAGAAACCGTCGACGGAGAACGGCAGGTCGAACTGGTCGGCGATCCAGCCGGTCAGCAGGAACAGCAGTGCGTTGGCGACCAGCGCGAACAGCCCGAGGGTGACGATGTAGAACACGCACCCGACCACCCGGATGATCGGCTTCAACACGGCGTTGACCACGCCGAAGATCAGCGCCACCACCAGGATCGTCCCGGCCTTGCCACCGGCGGTCCGCGCCGTGACGTCGATGCCGGAGACGATCAGCGTGGTGACCCACAGCGCGATCGCGTTGATCACGAGTCGGATCAGGAAGGCCACGCTCCCATCCTGGCACCTGTACGCCACGGTGAACGGACAAATCACCGACCGACGCGGTTTCGGTCCGACCCGAGTGGGCAGGAGAGTCGACCGGCGGGCAACAGGAACAGCCCGTACGGTGTGGTGACGGTTCCGCAATCGGCGGCAAGGAGTCGGGATGACCCAGCCAGACGAGGATTTCGCCCCCGGCGACCACCTCACTCCGGACGAACGCGACCCGGAGGCGCCGGAGACCGACGCGGTCGAGCAGGCCACGGTGGCCGACCCGAGCGGGGAGGAGTCAGAGCCGCACCGCGGGCTGGAGGTCGACGACTGGGACGCGATGGAGCAGGCCCGCGTCGTCGGCCCGGACGACGACTACGAGCGCTGACCAACCCACCGCCGGCCAAGCGGACGTCGACCAGCCCACCGCCGGCCGGCGGACGTTGACCAGCTCACCGCCGGCCGGCGGAAATGGGACGACCGGGCATCGATGATGCTGCGATGATCATCTGGTGCTGCTCACCCTGACCACCACCCACCGGCCGGCCACCGATCTCGGTTACCTGCTGGTGAAGCACCCCGACCGGGCGCAGAGTTTCGAGCTGCCCACCGGCACGGCGTACGTCTTCTATCCGGAGGCCGGTCCGGAACGCTGCACGGCCGCGTTGCTGCTGGATGTCGATCCGCGGCGACTGACCGGTGGCCGGGGCCGGCGGGCAGCGGCGGCGGCCACACCGGAACACTTCACCCTCGGCCGGTACGTCAACGACCGGCCGTACGCGGCGTCCAGCCTGCTCGTCTCGGCGCTGTCCCGGGTGTTCCGGTCGGCGCTGCGGGGCGCCTCGACGGACCGGCCCGAGTTGGCCGGCACCGCGATCCCGCTGGAGATCCGGGTGCCGGCCCTGCGCTGTCGGGGTGGCGCGGAACTCGCGGAGCGGCTGTTCGGGCCGCTCGGTTGGACGGTGCTGGCTGCCGCCGTACCGCTCGACGCCGAGCATCCCGAGTGGGGCGACAGCCGGTACGTCAACCTGACGCTCACCGGCACCATCCGGGTGGCCGACGCGCTCAACCACCTGTACGTGCTGCTGCCCGTGCTGGACGACGCCAAGCACTACTGGGTGGCGCCCGACGAGGTCGACAAGCTGCTCCGGGCCGGCTCGGCCTGGCTGGCCGGCCATCCGGAACGAGCGGTGATCACCCGCCGCTACCTGGCGCACCAGCGTGCCCTGGCCGATGCGGCGATGGCGCGGTTGGCCGAGTCACGGCTGGCTGAGTCGCGGTTGGCGGACGACACCGTCGAGGACGACTCGGTGGGACCGGTGCCGGGCACCAGGTACGGGTCGTCGGACGCCACCGCGGGTATCGGCGACGGACGGCTCGACGAGGACGCTCCGCTCCCGCCCGCCGCGCGCCGGCAGCCGCTGGCCGCCCGTCGCCGGGACGCGGTCCTGGCGGAACTGGCCCGATGCGGCGCGACCCGGGTGCTCGACCTGGGCTGTGGCGGCGGGGCCCTGCTCGCGGCGCTGCTCGGCGACCGGCGGTACACCGAGATCGTCGGCACCGACGTCTCGGCGTCGGCGCTGGCCCTCGCCGAGCGGCGGTTGCGGCTGGACCGGCTGCCGCAGCGGCAGCGGGACCGGATCCGGCTGTGGCAGTCCGCGCTGACCTACCGGGACGACCGGCTCACCGGTTATGACGCCGCGGTGCTGATGGAGGTGGTGGAGCACCTCGACCCGCAGCGGCTGCCCGCGTTGGAGGGGACGGTCTTCGGTCACGCACGGCCGTCGACCGTCATCGTGACGACCCCGAACGCCGAGTACAACGTCCGCTACCCAGGTCTGCCGGCCGACGGGATGCGGCATCCGGACCACCGCTTCGAGTGGAACCGGGCCGAGTTCGCGGCCTGGTCGGACCGGGTGGCCGCCGCCTACGGCTACCGGGTCGTCCTGGCCGGTGTGGGGGACGACGACGCCGAGGTCGGCGCGCCCACCCAACTCGCCACGTTCACCAGGGAGGGGGACCGATGAGGCTGGACATTCCCGATCTGGCCCTGATCGCGCTGGTGGGGCTCTCCGGTTCGGGCAAGTCGACCTTCGCCCGCCGGCACTTCGCGCCCTCCCAGGTGCTCTCCTCAGACGCCTTCCGGGCGATGGTGGCCGACGACGAGAACGACCAGTCCGCCTCGGCGGACGCGTTCGACGTGTTGCACTACGTCGCCGGGAAGCGGTTGAAGGCTGGCCGGCTCACCGTGGTGGACGCCACCAATCTCCAGTCGCACGCCCGGGCCGGGCTGGTCCGGGTGGCCCGGGAGCACGACGTGCTGCCCGTGGCGATCGTGCTGGACGTACCGGAGGAGTTGTGCTGGGCCCGGACCGAGGCCCGCGCCGACCGGACGCTCAACCGGCAGGTGATCAGCCGGATGAAGCGGGACCTGCGCCGCTCGCTGGGCGCGCTGAGCCGGGAGGGTTTCCGCAAGGTACACGTGCTGCGCGGCACCGCCGAGATCGACGCCGCGGAGATCCGGTACGAGCGGCTGTTCAACGACCGGAAGGAGCTGACCGGACCGTTCGACATCATCGGTGACGTACACGGCTGCCGGGTCGAGTTGACGACCCTGCTGGACCGGCTGGGCTGGACGCTGCACCGGGACGCCGAGGGGCGGGCCGTGAACGCGACGCATCCCGCGGGGCGTACCGCCGTGTTCGTGGGTGACCTGGTCGACCGCGGCCCGGACTCGCCCGGGGTGCTGCGCCTGGTGATGGGCATGGTCGCCGCCGGCACCGCGCTGTGCGTGCCGGGCAACCACGAGCAGAAACTGGTACGCCGGCTGCGCGGCCGCAACGTCACGGTCTCGCACGGGCTGGCCGAGACGCTGGCGCAGCTGGCGGCCGAGCCGCCGGAGTTCACCCGCGACGTCGGCGCCTTCATCGAGGGTCTGGTCAGCCACTACGTCCTGGACGGCGGGCGGCTGGTGGTCGCGCACGCCGGACTCAGGCAGGAGTATCAGGGCCGCGCCTCGGGCCGGGTCCGGGCCTTCGCCCTGTACGGCGACACCACCGGCGAGACCGACGAGTACGGCCTGCCGGTGCGCTACCCGTGGGCCCGGGACTACCGGGGCTCGGCCATGGTGGTCTACGGGCACACCCCCACCCCGGTGCCGGAGTGGGTGAACAACACCATCTGCCTGGACACCGGCTGCGTGTTCGGCGGCGCCCTCACCGCGCTGCGGTATCCGGAGAAGGAGCTGGTGGCGGTCCCGGCCGCCAAGGAGTACTACCCGCCGGCCCGGCCGCTCGGCACGCCGACCGGTACCGCCGGGTCGGATGGTCCCGGCAGCGGTTCCGGCGCCATCGGAGCCGTCGGCGCGGCGGGTTCCGGAGCCGTTGCGCCGCACCGGCCGGACGACGTGCTGGACCTGGCCGATGTCACCGGCCGTCGGCACATCGAACACCGGTACGGCTCGCTCACGGTGCCGGCCGAGAACGCGGCGGCGGCGCTGGAGGTGTTGAGCCGGTTCGCGATCGACCCGCGCCGGCTGGTCTGGTTGCCACCCACCATGGCGCCCTGCTCCACCTCGACGGTGGAGGGGTTCCTGGAACACCCGACCGAGGCGTTCGCCGACTACCGGGCAGCCGGCGTCGAGCGGGTGATCTGCGAGGAGAAGCACATGGGTTCCCGGGCCGTCGTGCTGGTGTGTCGGGATCCGGCGGACCAGACCTTCGGTCCGGGCGGCGGAGCGGTCCACACCCGCACCGGGCGGCCGTTCTTCCCGGAGCCGCTGGGCGGTGCCCTGCTGGACCGGGTCCGCTCGGCGATCGACCGGGCCGGTTTGTGGTCCGAGCTGGCGACCGGCTGGCTGCTGCTGGACTGTGAACTGCTGCCCTGGTCCGCCAAGGCGCTCGGTCTGATCCGCGAGCAGTACGCCCCGGTCGCCGCCGCCGGCGACACGGCCCTGCCCGCGGCCATCGCCACGCTCGAACAGGCCGCCGAACGGGGTGTCCCGGTTGCCGAGTTGACCGCCCGGCTGCGTCGCCGGGCGGCGGACGTGCGGCGGTACGCGGCGGCCTACCGGTCCTACGTCCGGCCCACCGACGGGCTCACCGGGGTGACGCTGGCGCCGTTCGCGGTGCTGGCGGCGGCGGGTACGTCGTTCGCGGACCGCGATCACGGCTGGCATCTCGCGCTGGCCGACCGGCTGCACACGGCCGATCCGGAGTTCTTCACCCGGACCGAGCGTCGGGTCGTCCCGCTCGACGACCCGGTGGAGGTGGCCGCCGCGACGGACTGGTGGCTCGCGCGTACCGAGGCCGGCGGGGAGGGCATGGTGGTCAAGCCGTACGCCGGCCTGGCCGCCGTCGACGGCCGGGGCCGGCTGGCGCAGCCCGGGATCAAGTGCCGGGGTCGGGACTACCTGCGCATCATCTACGGCCCCGAGTACACCGAACCCGACCAGCTGGCGGCGCTGCGTGGCCGCTCGCTGGGTCGCAAACGTGGCTTGGCGCTGCGGGAGCACGGGCTCGGCCTGGCCGCGCTGGACCTGCTCGCCGAGGACGCACCGCTGTGGCGGCGGCACCAACTGGTGTCCGCGATCCTCGCCTGCGAGTCCGAGCCGGTCGACCCCCGCCTCTGACCCGGCCCGCCGCCCTCCCCGCCGCGTCGATCATGGGGTTTACGACGGATTTGAACTTGAATTCCCCGGTAAAGCCCATGATCGGCCCGGTGGGGATGGAGGGAAGGAACACTCCTGGCCGGTCGGCCGGCGGATGCCGGTACCCTTTGTGGCCGTGGACACCGCCGAGAAGACCCGTGCGCTCACCGACAGTCTGGCGCTCAACCCGCTCGATCCGAAGGATCTGCTGCACACCTTCGGTCTGATCGGTGTCTGGGTGATCCTGTTCGCCGAAACCGGCCTGCTCGTCGGGTTCTTCTTCCCGGGTGACTCGCTGCTGTTCCTGGCCGGCGTCGCCGCCTCGTCGGTGGCCGACGCGATCTTCGGGGACGGCACCCGGTTGTCCCTGGTCGGGCTGCTGATCGGTGGACCGATCTGTGCGATCCTCGGCGCCCAGCTCGGCCACTTCTTCGGCGCACGGTACGGCCGGCGGATGTTCGACCGGCCCAACTCCCGGCTGTTCAAGCGGGAGTACGTGGAGAAGGCCGAGTACTACTTCCGGAAGTTCGGCCCGGCCAAGGCCGTGGTGCTGGCGCGCTTCATCCCGATCGTGCGGACGTTCCTCAACCCGGTCGCCGGGGTGCTCGGCATGCCGGCCCGGCAGTTCCTGCTGTGGAACATCGTCGGGGCGGTGCTCTGGGTGGACGGCGTCCTGCTGATCGGCTACCTGCTCGCCCGGCAGATCTACGACGCCATCGGTGACCAGATCGACAAGTACATCCTGCCGGTCGTCGCCGTCATCATCCTGATCTCGGTGCTGCCGATCGCGGTCGAGTTCCTCCGGGACCGGCGGGCACGCCGCCGGGCCAAGGCGGTCACGATCGTGGCGGCGTCCGGCGCGGTAGGTGCCGCGGAAGCGGTCCGGGACGGCGCCGAGGAGCGGTCGCAGCGTCCGGGATACCGCCCCGACTCCGGCCGCTGACCCCCCACCTCGGGACCACAAGCCGGGCTCTCAGGTTGGGGTCGATCCGGCGCCGGCCGGACGGCCCGCTCGCTTCCCAGCAGGCACGCCCGGAAAGCCAGGGGTCACGCCCGGAAAGCCAGGGGTCACCAAGAGGTCAGGGATCGCCGAAAGCCAGGCAGCACAAAGAGACAGCTGCCCTGAGGCCCGGCCGGGCCTGAGGGTTGCTCAGGCGCGACGGAACCGCCGACGCCGAGAGGTGATCTCCGGACGCCATGGAGCCATCCGGCACCACCCGAGGGGTGTCCGGGCACCACAAAGGCACTGTCGGCGACCGCCGATGGTGCCGCCAACCCGCTGGCGGCACCACGGCAGTCGCATGGACGCGACGCGACACCCGCCGGTGTCACGCACGACGCACGGCTGGCGGTCATCCGACGTCACCTCCGCGAACGGAAGGACGGCAGACTACCGCCCGTCGCTCAGCGAGCCTTCTTGGTGGCGCGCTTGCGCGGCGGGGTGAGCAGATCAGCGATCGTCGCGATCGCCGTCGGCACCAGCCGGTAGTAGGCCCACACGCCACGCTTCTCCCGCTCGAGCAGACCCGCCTCGGTCAGGATGCGCAGGTGGTGGCTCACCGTCGGTTGCGACAGCCCGAGCGGCGCGGTGAGGTCGCAGACGCACGCCTCGCCCTCGGGTGCCGATTGGATCAGGCTGAGCAGCCGCAGCCGAGCGGGGTCAGCGAGTGCTTTGAGCACACCCGCCAGCCGCTCGGCGTCGGCACGTTCGATCGGCTCGCCGGCAAGCGGCGAGATCTGAGGCATCGTCATTTCGGCCAACGCAGTTCCCACGTATTCCATCCTTCCACCAACAGCATCGACCCGCCTGCATATCAGCAGATCCGAATCGGCAAACTTTTACGCCAGAAGGCCGAGGTCAGCCAACGTATAGGCTGCCCGGTACGGCAGTCCGGCGGCTCGCACCGCGTCGCCGGCGCCGCGATCGACGATAACCGCCACGCCCACGACCTCGGCGCCAACTTCGCGTAACGCCTCGATCGCGGTGAGCACACTCCCTCCGGTCGTCGAGGTGTCCTCCACGGCGAGGACCCGGCGACCCGCGACGTCCGGGCCCTCGACGCGCCGTTGCAAACCGTGCGCCTTCTCCGACTTGCGGACCACGAACCCGTCCACCGCCCGACCCTGGGCCGCCGCCGCGTGCAGCATCGCACCGGCGACTGGATCAGCACCGAGGGTGAGACCACCGACCGCTTCGTAGTCCCAGTCCCGGGTCAGGTCGAGCAGCACCCGACCCACCAACGGCGCCGCCGCGTGGTGCAGCGTCACCCGGCGGAGATCGACGTACCAGTCCGCCGTACGACCCGAGGACAACACCACCTGTCCATGGACCACAGCCAGGTCGGTGATGAATTTACGCAGGTCGTCGTGGTCCCCCATGGTCGAGAATGGTACTGCCCCAGTCTGTGAACTCATTGAGTGGCCCGGCCCCAGCAGTCTGACCGGAAGGTTGAAGATATCGAGCCGAGTCGCTAAATCGACGGTCATCGAAGGAGGGCTCGCGATCTTTTTGGCTACCCGCGGTCGCGACCGATCCGCCCCCGAGTATCCCGGGCGACATCGTTCAGTAATCTTCGAGGCGCGTGTCGCAGGCCGATGACCGCCAGCTTGTACCTCCAGGCCGGAACGCTGATCATCTTGCCTTTCCGCAGGTCACGCAGGCTGTCAGCGACCACATCGTCGGCCGAGAGCCACATCCAGGATGGTGTCTTGGACATGTTGATCCCGGCTCGATCGTGGAACTCCGTACGGGTGTAACCGGGGCACAGGGCGAGCACCCGAACGCCGTATGGGCGCACGGACTGCGCGATGGATTCGCTGAAGTTGGTCACCCACGCCTTGCTAGCCGAATACGTTGATCCGGGCATCAGTGCGGCAAAGCCGGCTATCGAAGAGACATTTATCACTGCCCCATGTCGCCGTTCCACCATGCCAGGCAGCACCGCGTGGGTGAGTCGAAGCACCGCTTGCACGTTCAGCCGAAGCAGCCGGATCTCGTCCTCGACCCCGGAGCGCAGAAAGGGCCGATTGAGACTGATGCCGGCGTTGTTGACCAGCATGTCCACCGCCGCCACGCTCGCGCGCAGCCGCTCCTCGACCGCGGCACAGCCGTCGTCGGTGGACAGATCCGCCGGCAGCACCTCGACCGGCGTACCGTGCCGGCTCGTCAGCTCCGCGGCGGAGGCCGCCAGCCGGTCGGCGTCCCGGGCCACCAGGACCAGCGGCCGTCCCTCGGCGGCGAGCCGGCGGGCGAAGGCGGCGCCGATCCCGGCGGTCGCGCCGGTGATCAGGGCGGTGCCACGCCGCGCGGCCCCCGGAGGGTCACCGCCGGTCACGGGTACGGGGTCAGCGTCTGCCACTGTCGGTCCTCACCTCGGTCGGGGGCGGTTGCGGAGCCGGGCCGAACGATCGGGTCGACCCGGCCGGCGAAGGCGGCCCGGCTGTCACGGGCTGCCCCGCCGCGAACGGCGGCCCGGCTGTCACGGGCTGCCCGGCCGGTGCAGGCGGCCCGGCTGTCACGGGCTGCCCCGCCGGGAACGGCGGCCCGGCCGGTGAAGGCGGGCCGGCGGGTGGGACCGGCCCGGCCGGCCGAAAGTAGGCGTTGGCCGCGGGCAGGGCCAGGAGGGCGGCCACCACGAGATACCCGAGCGCCTGTCCGGCCGCGAGCGCCGCGCCCAGGGCGGCCCACCACGACGGGTACGCCTCGGCGGCGGCCCGGACCAGTTGCTCGGCGGCCAGATCGTCGGAACCGAACCGCAGCGGCACCACCCGCTGGACGATGGTCACGGTCAGTGCCCCGCAGCCCAGCAGCAGCCCCACGGCGCTGACCACCCAGGTGGCCAGCCGGGCCCCCGGTCGACCCTGGGACACCCCCAGCGCCAGCAGCACCAGCAGCACCGCCATCCCGATCGCGATCAGGGTCGCCAGTGCGGCGGCGCCCCGGATCAGCACGAGCACGGTGGCCAACTGCCGAGCACTGGCGGCCGTGCTTGCGGTCGCCGACCGGAACCGGTCCACCGTGCCGCCGAGAATGGCGAGACCGGTCAGGGCGTGCGCGAGGCCGGCCGCGGCCATCAGGGTCAGCAGCAGCGCCGCGCCCGTCACGGCGGTCGGCCGGCGCCGGCGCGGCACGGCGACGGGCAGCGATCCTGGGTACGACACGGGCGATCCCCCCGGGTTGTGGTTGGTTTGCAACCTACCCGGGGGGATCGCCATGCGGTACGTCGTACAGCCGAAGCGTCAGTGCGCCGTGGGACCTGACTCGTCGTCCGGGCGGTCCGAGCGCGGACCCGGCTGCTGCGGATATCCCGGCGAGGTGCCCGGGGCGGACGAGCCGGGCTCCTGACCCGGGTAGCCCGGGTTCTGCGGGTACCCGGGGTTCTGTGGGTAGCCCGGGTTCTGCGGGTAGCCCGGGTAGCCGGCGCCCGGCGTCGGCGGCTCGAAGCCCGGCTTCGGCTTGCGGAAGAAGGCGTTCGAGGCCGGCAGCGCGAGCAGGACCACCACCGCGATCAGGGCCAGCAGCGTCAGCACCGACAGGGTCATGGAGATCGGGCCGTACCAGGAGGGCAGCACGTCGTTGAGCCGATCCCGTACCTCCGCCGCGCTCGGCGCGTCGCCGCTGCTGCTGCCACCCATCGAGTTGGTCAGACCGGAGCTGGCCACCCCGAAACCGGTGCAACAGATGCCGATGCCGCCGAGCACCCAGGTGACGATCCGGGCCGGGTTCTTGCCCCGGCTGTTGAGCACGCCCAGCACCACGAAGCCGATCGCCAGCAGCAGCGCGACGATGGCGCCGAACACCGCGCTGATCGTGGCGATCGATTCGGCGCCCTCCGCGGACGTACCGGCGTACGCCTCCTTGTACACCTGCTGGATCTTGCCCATGACCGACAGCGCGACGATCGCGCTGATCAGCTGCAGCGCGGCGACCGCGTACAACAGGTATGTCGAGATGGTGACGCTGCTGGGCCGCGCCACCGGCGCCGGCGCGCCCGGACTGCTCGGATCCGACACGTGCTCTCCCTTCCTAGATCCACGAAACGGGTTATCGATACCCTGCCAGCGTCCCGTGGCAAACGGTGGCTGACACACGAGCGGCCGCGACTAGACGGCCCCTAGTAACCGCGCCATTCAGCGCGGTTGTACTCCAGTACCCGGGGTTGCAGCAACGTCGAGGCCGGTACGTCCAACCGCCGTCGGTCGGCCGGGAAGGTCGCCGCCAGCCGCAGCGTGTCGGCGTCCAGGAAGCGCAGCGCCGGGGCGTTCGCCGGCAACCCCAGCTCGGGCGGCGTGGTCCCGGGCGCCGCGAGCACGAATCCCCAGTCGCCGAAGGAGGGTACGTCGACGTGGTACGGCACCGTCGCGAACCCGGCGTCCCGGATCGAGTGCTCGATCGACCAGTACGACCGGGGCGCGAAGTACGGCGAGCCGGCCTGGACGACCATCCGGGCGCCGGGTGCCAGCACCGCGTGGATCAGGGCGTAGAACTCGACCGTGTAGAGCTTGGCCGTCGCCGTCTCGTCCGGATCGGGCAGGTCGACGATGACGGTGTCGAAGGTGCCGGTCTCGGCGCGCAGCCAGCCGAACGCGTCGGTCTGCACGAGGTGGACCCGGGGGTCGTCGAACGAGGCGTGGTTGAGGGCCCGTAACTGCGGCTCGGTACGCGCCAACCGCACCACGGCCGGATCGAGATCCACCAGCGTCACCCGGGTCACGTCCGGATACCGCAGGATCTCCCGCAGGGCCAGCCCGTCCCCACCGCCGAGCACCAGCACCGAGCCGTGCGTCCCGCGCAACGCCGGGTGCACCAGTGCCTCGTGATAGCGGTACTCGTCGGACGAGCTGAACTGGAGATCCCCGTTCAGAAAGAGCCGCAGGTCGGTCTGGGTCTGGCCGGGCGCGGCCACCGCCCGGGTCAGGACGATCTCCTGGTACCGGCTGCGTTCCGCGTGCACCACCGGATCCCGGTAGAGCTGCTGCCGCGCGGTCACCTCGAAGTCGTGGGCCGTGCGGTAGGCGTACCCGAGACACAGCGCGACCACGACGGTGCCGGCGGCCAGGCCGACCCGGGACCGCCGGCCCAGGTCGCGCCGGAACACCGTGCCGACCAGCGCCAATCCGGCGAGCGCGTTGACCGCGCCGACCACCAGGGCACCGCGGAGCAGGCCGAGGGCCGGCATCAGCAGGAACGGGAAGGCCAGCCCGCCGAGCAGCGCGCCGACGTAGTCGGCGGCGAACAGGTCGGCCACGGCGCTGCCGGCCTCCTGCGCCCGGATGCGTTGCAGCAGCACCATCAGCAGCGGGATCTCGGCGCCGATCAGCAGCCCCAGCACGAACGCGGTGATCACCAGGGCGGGCGCGTACAGATCGAGCCAGGAGAACGCGGCGTACAGGCCGAGCACCGACAGCCCACCGAGCAGCGCGAGCGCCAGTTCGACCGCGGCGAACGCCGGGGCCGCCCGGGACTGCAACGGCTTTGCCGCCAGCGCCCCCACGCCCATCGCGAAGACCATCACGCCGAGCACGATGGACGCCTGGCCGACGGTGTCCCCGATCAGATAGCTACCCAGGGCGACCAGGGCGAGTTCGTAGACCAGCCCGCACGCGGCGCAGACGAAGACCGCCGCCAGGACGGCGACGCGGGCCGGTCGTCGCCGCAGCCGTGCCGGAGACGTACCGGTGGCGATCGGCCCACCCGGCGCCACCTCGCCGCCCTCAGCCACCGGGACGGCCTCAACCACCGGAGCGGACTCAACCGCCGGGACGGCCTCAACCATCGGGACGGCCTCGGCTGCTGGGGCGGCCGACCGGGGCGCGGCCTCCATCAGCTGATCGCGGCGGCGATGACCGCACCGGTGGCCAGGTGGACCACGGCGGAGACCCAGACCGCGGGGTGCGGCTGCGGATCGACCAGGATCTCACCCAGCCGCCCCGGGGTGGCCAGGTCGAGCAGCAGGAACGCGCCCGCCATGAGCAACAGGCCGAGCACCCCGTACGCGGCGCAGCCGACAATCCCGGCCTTGAAGTCGTCGTCGCTCGCCACGATGGCGGCGACCACGATGATGCCCACGCTGGCGAGGTTCGAGGCGAGCAGCACGGCGGCGTTGCGGTTCCGGTCGGTCCAGATCAGCTGGTTGAGCCGGCCCGGGGTGGCGACGTCGACCAGCAGGTAGCCGAGGCCCATGAGCAGCACGCCGACGACGCCGTAGGCGAGCGTCACCAGCAGGTCGGTGGCGAGGTTCGGCAAGGTGTCTCCCAGGGATGAGTGGTTACTTGCCCGCTCCGGGCCCGCCGCCCCGGACGGTGCTACCCCGGCTCCAGCCCCAGCCGGAGCCCACCGTGCCGTGGTAGCGCGGATAGGCCGTGGTCATGCGTTCCAGCAGGATCAGCGAGCCGGCGGCCAGCGGCCGGATGACCACCGAGTCGTCGCCGTAGCGCAGGTAGTAGCCGCTCGGGTCGACGTACCGGTCGGCGGGCCGCCAGGCGCCGGTCAGCTCCTTCGCCACCTGGCTCGGCGGCCGGGAACTGGTGTAGGCGATGGCGTCCCGGCCGATGTCGTGGCTGGCCGACCGGGCGTAACGGTCCTTGACGTAGCCGCGCGGGGAGAAGGTGCCGAAGAACAGGCCGGTCCCGGCGACCAGCACCCCCACCAGGGCCAGCGCGGCGCCGAGCCCGATCCATCTGCGGTGTGTCACGGCAGGTTCACCCTCGACTCGGTCCGGACCAGCTCGCCGGTCTGCGGATAGGCGTGCCAGGTCTCCCAGCCGATGACCCCGGGGGCCGGAGCGGGGCGTACCCGCAGGGCGGTGACCGCGTCGGAGTCGCCGGGGAAGACCCCCACCAGCGCGGCCGGGTCGTCGGCGAGATCCCGGCGCAGCGCACCGACCCGCTCGGCGAGGTCGGCCCGGTCGAGCCGGAACACCCGGGAGGCGAAGTGGTACGCGCCGTCCCGCGAGGCCACCTCGCGGGGTAGCGCGGGACTGCCGGGCAGGCAGGCCACGGTCTCGGACCAGGCCGCGCCGGACGCGTCGATCCGCACCTGGTGGGAGGCGCCGAGCAGGCGCAGCCGGACGGCGACACCGGCCACCTCCACGGTCAGCACGTGCAGGGCCGGTCGGACCGGACCGTCCAGCGAGAGGCTGAGATCGGCCGCGGTGGTGTCGGCGTACGGGGTGTCCAGGTCGACCAGCATCGGGTGGTCAGTTCTCCCGCTCCGGCGTGGACCCGGGATAGATCATCACTTCGGCCCGGCGCAGCGACTCGCCCCGGGCCACCTCCCAGGACGCGCTGTCCCCGTAGGACTCGAAGGACAGCAGCGCACCGTCCGGGCTGCGGTAGTCGTGGTAGCGGACCGATCCGGTCGGGTTCAGCCCGGTGGTGCCGGTGCCGGTGTAACGCGCCTGGCCGGACTCGTCGCTGGCGTACCGCCGGCCGTCGAAGGCCACGCTGTCCGGGCCCGGCGTGACGGTCGCGCCTGGTACGGCCGTCCACAGCGCCAGTTCCAGATCCGGGTCCTCCTCCACCGACAGCCACCGCTTGACCCCCTGGGCGTCGTCCAGCAGGTGTTCCGCCCAGCCCCAGTCGCCCTCGGTGAAGTGCAGCGAGCCGCGGACGCCGTACGAGGTGCCGCGGATCTCCACGATGTCACCGGGCCGCAGCCGGCGAGGGTCACCGCGCAGCGCGTCGGCGTCGTCGTCGGGCTGCCGGAACGGGTCGGCGGGGCCGGTCGGCCGGGCCGGTGCCGTACGCCGCTTGGCGGCCCGCAGCGCAACCGCGGCGATCACGATCCCGGCCACTGCGACCAGGCAGCCCAGCCCGGTCACCACGAAGGCCAGTGTCCCGTTCACCCGTCCACCCCCAATTCCCCGTGTTGGGCGAATCCCCGTGCTGGGCGAAGACGGTAACAACCCCGCGCACCTGGGGGAATCCCGGACGGATCGAGTGGTCAGTCGGTGACTGCGTGGTGTAGTTGGCTCCGGGCGTACTCCCCCAGGGTGGTGCGGTCCATGACGCAGCCGACAAAGGTGGTGATCTCGCTGCGGTCGGCGGCGAGCGTCTCCCAGGCGGCGCGACCGGCCGCCGGATCGAACCGCCCGAGCAGGCTCGCGGCGTACGCCTTTCCGGCGGGTGATCCGCTGGCGAGGACCTCGGTCAGTCGGGCCCGCAGTTCCTCCGCCCGGTCGGGCAGCAGACCCTCCAACACCTGGTACGCGGCCGTCGGCGGCAGCGTCTGTCCGGCGAACCCGACCCCGCCGAAGGCGAGCGTGTCCGCCCGGCCCAGTTCCTCGACCGCCTCGTCCACGTTCCGGTCCCGTCCCGTGATCACGCCGTCCCGTTCCCTCTCACCTCGTCCCAACATGCCCTTCCCTTTCCCCTCCGCCCCCCGTTCCATCCGCCCAGCAGCGTTGATCATGAAGTTAGCGGCCGATTCGATCTCCAGAATCGCCGCTAACTTCATGATCAACCGCAGGGGTTGGGGGTGGGGGGTCAGGGGTGGGTGAGGGTTAGGGTTTCCTTGGTTTCGGACAGGGTGACGTGGACGGTGTCGCCGTCGCGGATCTCGCCGGCCAGAAGTGCCTTGGCCAGCTGGTCACCGATGGCGGACTGCACCAGGCGGCGCAGCGGACGGGCGCCGTAGATCGGGTCGTACCCGTGCTCGGCCAGCCAGTTGCGGGCCGGTTCGGTGATGTCCAGGGTCAACCGACGCTCCGCCAGCCGCCGGCGCAGCCGGTCGAGCTGGATGTCCACGATCGACCGCAGTTGCTCGCCGCCGAGGCTGGCGAAGACCACGATGTCGTCGAGCCGGTTGAGGAACTCCGGCTTGAAGTGCGAACGGACCACCGCGAGCACCTCCTCCCGGCGCTGGTCCTCGGTCAGCGTGAGGTCGGTGACCACCGAGGAGCCGAGGTTCGAGGTCAGGATCAGGATCGAGTTGCGGAAGTCGACCGTCCGGCCCTGGCCGTCGGTCAGCCGGCCGTCGTCGAGCACCTGCAACAGCACGTCGAAGACGTCCGGGTGGGCCTTCTCCACCTCGTCCAGCAACACCACCGAGTACGGCCGTCGGCGCACCGCCTCGGTGAGCTGGCCGCCCTCCTCGTACCCGACGTAGCCGGGCGGGGCACCGACCAGGCGGGCCACCGAGTGCTTCTCGCCGTACTCGCTCATGTCGATCCGGACCATGGCCCGCTCGTCGTCGAAGAGGAACCCGGCGAGTGCCTTGGCCAGCTCGGTCTTGCCGACGCCGGTGGGGCCGAGGAACAGGAAGCTGCCGGTGGGCCGGTCGGGGTCGGCGACCCCGGCGCGGGCCCGGCGGACCGCGTCGGAGACCGCGCCGACGGCCTCGGTCTGGCCGACCACCCGCTCGCCGAGCGAGGTCTCCATCCGCAGCAGTTTCGCGGTCTCGCCCTCCATCAGCCGACCGGCCGGGATGCCGGTCCAGGAGGCGACCACCGCCGCGATGTCGTCGGCGCCGACCTCCTCCTTGAGCATCGCCCCGTCGGCCTGGAGCCCGGCCAGTTCCTCCTCGGCCTTCGCGAGGTCGGCGCGCAACGCCGGAATGCGGCCGTAGCGCAGCTCGGCGGCGCGTTCCAGTTCGCCGTCCCGCTCGGCCCGCTCCGCCTCGCCGCCGAGGCGTTCCAACTCCTCCTTGGCGGTGGACAGCCGGGTGATGTGCTCCTTTTCCAGTTGCCAGCGCTCGGACAGCGCGGTGAGCTGTTCGCGCTTGTCGGCCAGCTCCTTGCGCAGCCGCTCCAGCCGCTGGGCCGAGGCCGGGTCCGGCTCCTTGGCCAGCGCCATCTCCTCGATCTCCAACCGGCGCACGGCGCGCTCGATCTCGTCGACCTCGACGGGCCGGGAGTCGATCTCCATCCGCAGCCGGGAGGCGGACTCGTCGACCAGGTCGATCGCCTTGTCCGGCAGGAACCGGTCGGCGATGTACCGGTCGGAAAGCGCGGCGGCGGCCACCAGCGCGGCGTCGGTGATCCGGACGCCGTGGTGTACCTCGTACCGCTCCTTGAGCCCGCGCAGGATGCCGATGGTGTCCTCGATGGTCGGCTCACCGACCAGCACCGGTTGGAATCGACGCTCCAGCGCCGGGTCCTTCTCGATGTGCTCGCGGTACTCGTCCAGTGTGGTGGCGCCGACCATCCGCAGCTCACCTCGGGCGAGCATCGGTTTGAGCATGTTGCCGGCGTCCATCGAGCCCTCGCCCTTGCCGGCGCCGACGACGGTGTGCAGCTCGTCCAGGAAGGTGATGACCTGGCCGTTGGAGTTCTTGATCTCCTCGAGCACCGACTTGAGTCGCTCCTCGAACTGGCCCCGGTACTGCGCGCCGGCGACCATGGCGCCGAGGTCGAGCGAGACCAACTTCTTGCCCCGCAGCGACTCGGGGACGTCGCCGGCCACGATCCGCTGGGCCAGTCCCTCCACGATGGCGGTCTTGCCGACGCCGGGCTCGCCGATCAGCACCGGGTTGTTCTTGGTACGCCGGGAGAGCACCTGGACCACCCGACGGATCTCCGAATCCCGGCCGATGACCGGATCGATCCGGCCCTCGCGGGCCCGCTCGGTGAGGTCGACGCCGTACTTCTCCAGCGCCTGGTACGTCTGTTCGGGGTCCGCGGTGGTCACCCGGCGGTCGCCGCCACGGACCGTGGGAAACGCGGCCACCAGGGTTTCCTCGGTGGCACCGGCGTCGGTGAGGGTCTTCGCCACCGCGCCGCCGACCCTGGCCAGCCCGGCCAGCAGGTGTTCGGTGGAGGTGTACTCGTCACCGAGCGGCCGGGCGATCTGCTCGGCGGCGTTGATCGCGTTGGCGAACTCGCGGGACAGGCTGGGTTCCGCGACGCTGCTGCCGCGCGCGGCGGGCAGGTTCTCCACGGCCCGCGCGGCGGCCCGGCGGATGTCGGCGGGGTTCGCGCCGGTGGCCCGCAACAGGGCGGCCGCGGTTGATCCGCCGGTGTCCAGCAGCGAGAGCAGCAGGTGCCACGGTTCGACGGTGGCGTGCCCGCGCTGGTTGGCGATGGCGACCGCGCCGGTGATGACTTCGCGGCTCTTGGTGGTGAGACGTTCGGCGTTCATGGCTCCCCCGGGTCAGGTATGTCCACTGGGAATGACACAACCAGACTTGAGTCTATTCCGCTCAAGTCTAGGACGTGACGCCGGTCACTCGGGAAGGAGTTCGACCTGGATCCACCGCCGGTCAACGCCGGAACCGGGCGCCAACCAGACGGTCCGCGGATACGTGTCGGGCACCCCGCACAGGGTGCCGTCCTCCAGCAGCGAGAGGTCTGCGGTCGGCCAGCTCACGGGCTCGTACCGCCCGTTGCCGATCACCCCGAGGCCCGCCGACCCCCGGATCAGCAGCAGGCCACCGCCGATGGCGCTCACCCCGTAGGCCAGGTCCGGGTGGCCGTTCGCCGGCTCGGGTCGCCAGCCGGTGCCGTCGGACCGCCACACCACCGGAAACGACTGCGGATCCTCGCGATAACCGACCAGCCACACATCGTCGCCACTGAGCAGCGGTTCCAGCCGGCTCAGCGGCTCGCCGGGCGCCGGCACGGGGGTCGACCGCCAGGTCCGACCACCGTCCAGGGAAGTCGCGGCGTACGGCCGTCCGCGCTGCACGCCGGTCGCCACCAGCCGCCCCTCGCTGTAGCCCACCGCGTCCAGCCCGGGTACGTCCGGCTGCCGGGGCACCGGCCGCAGCCGGTCGGCGGTCCACTCGGCCACCCGGCCCCGCCCGTCCGTCTCGCAGCACACCTGGAACCGGCCCAGGGTCCCGAAGTACGCCATCGGTGGATGCTCGACCGAACCGGCCTGGCGGCTGAACGTGCTGCCCCGGTCGATCGAGGCGTACCAGCCGTGCGGTTCGGCCAGCAGCACCAGCCGGTTGCCCCGCGCGTAGAGGTGGAACCTCCGGGCCGCGGCCAGCGGCAACGGGATGCGCTCCCAGTGCCGCCCGCCGTCCACGGTGCGCAGCAGCACCCCCGGGCACTCCCGTACCGGAGTGCGCGCCCCGGCACCGGAAGGTCCGGCCGGACAGCTCTGGAACAGCGCGTAACCAGCCTCCGCGCTGGTGAACAACGCGGTCCAGGGCGACGGGTCGGCGGGTACCGGAAGCCGGTTGGTCCGCACCTGCCAGGGCCGGTTCGGGGCCGGCCCGTCGTCGGCGCCGGACGGCGCCGCGGCGGTGGGCCGGGCCGGTGTACGCCGGACGTCACCGACGCCACAGCCCGGGAGCGCGACCAGCACGGCGACGGCCCCGGTGGCGACCCGGAACCGGACGGTCCACCACCGCGGGTTTCCCGGTCGCCGACCGCGTTCCGCCCGTGGCCCGTCGGCTTGCCGGGCAGCGCGCGATCGGAGCATGGGGGTCATCGCATCATCGTGTCCACGGTTCGGAGCAACCGGCAACCGGCGACCGGGCGGTAGCGGTGCGACCGGTTCGGCGCCGCTCGCTGTCCGGGCCGGCGCGGCAGGGACGTGACCGTCGGACGTTGCCTCAGTAGGGTTCGAGCAGGAACTGGTCCCAGGTACGGTCGGCCGTCCGGCCGGTGCCGAGAACCGGTCCGTCGCCGTTCGGCGCGGGCACCAGGATGGTGCCGTCCATCAGCACCTCCAGCTCCTCGTTGTGGATCGGCCAGTCGATGGTCTCGTACCGGTCCGCCGCGACCAGGCCGCTGCCCGCCGAACCCGACATGACCATCATCCCGGCCCCGATCGGCGCCGTGAACTCGGCCCGGCTCGCCGACAGCCCGGCCGTCCGGATCGGGATCCAGGGCGCCGGCTCGGCCGGGAGCGTCCCCGGCGACGCCGGCGATGGGGGCGACGACGCCGGAGACGTCGACGATGGGGACGGCGCCGCCGGTGGCGGTGGCGGTGGCGGTGTTGATGACGGCGTCGGGTAGCGCCACAGGGCCGGCGGTCGCTCCTGGTCGGCGAACCGGACGGTCAGCCACGGCTCACCGTCGGGGGCGACCTGGAGGCGTACCACGGTGATGTCCGGCGGCACCGGTCCCGGCACGGCGGTCGGCCGCCACGACCGGCCGTCGTCGGTCGAAAGCGCGACGGCGAGCTGCCCGCCGGCCAGTCCCGCCACCCACAGGCGCCCGTTCCGGTACGCCACCGAGCTGATCTGCGGGACCGGTGGTGGGGAGGGCAACTGCCGGGCCCGCCCGCCCTGCCAGTCCACGATGTCGCCCGGCCGGGAGTCGTCGTGCTGGAACCGCGCCAGACTCTCCTGGAACGCGGCCGGGAGCCGCTGTTCCGCGCCGTCGGTGGCCCGCAGGTAGGTGTGTCCGTGGTCGGTGGAGCGGTACCAGTCCGGTGCCGCCCACAGCAGCAGGTCACCGCCGTACGTGACCACCAGCTGGTGGCTGCGCGCCTCGGGATGGGGGTGGTGGATCCGCCGCCACGACGAGCCTCCGTCGTTGGTGCCCAGCAGGATCGCCGTGCAGAGCGGCTCGCTCACCCGGGACGGGCCGGTCAGCGTGCCACAACGGGTGAACTGCGCGTACCCGGTGGCGGCGGTGACGAAGTCGATCTCCTCGAGCCGGTAGTCGTCGGGCACCGGCACCCGGACCCGGTGGACGGCCACCACCGGCCCGGTGCTGCTGGGCCCGGCAGACGGGGCTGGCACGGCGGGCCGCCGCACCTTGCCGACGGAACAGCCGGCGGGAGACAGCAGGAGCGCCAGGGCGAGCGCACCGGCGGCCCGGCGGCGGATCGGGGTCATGCCGCAAATGATCCCGACCGGCCCCCGCGATATCCAGCCCGTCTCCGTCAGGCCTCGACCGCTGGCCGGCGACGGTAGCCTTCACCAGGTGCGAGTACGTGTGGAACAGACCGCCCTGCCCGGCATCGGCGTACGCCACGACGTGATCACCGGCTCCGGCCGGCGGATCGGGGTGGTCAGCCACCGCAACGGCCGGCGCGATCTGGTCCTCTACGACCAGGACGACCCCGACTCGTGCCTCGCCAACATCGAACTCACCGACGACGAGGCCGAGGCGCTCGCGGACATCCTGGGCGCCTCGCTGATGCTCGGCCAGCTCTCCGGCCTGCGGCAGCAGGCTGCCGGGCTGCTCACCGAGCAGATCGCCATCCCGGCCGGATCGAGGTACGTCGGCCGCCCGCTGGGCGCCACCAAGGCACGGACCCGCACCAGCGCCTCCATCGTCGCCGTCCTGCGGGAGGCCGAGGTGATCGCCTCGCCGGACCCGTCGTTCCAGTTCGCCGCCGGTGACGTCGTCGTGGTGGTCGGTACCCGCGACGGCCTCGACGGGGTCGCCCGGATTCTCGCCCAGATGGATCCGGACGGCTGAGGCGGATGCACCACGAAATCACCGTCCTGCTCATCGAGGTCGGCACGCTGCTGCTCGGCCTCGGCCTGCTCGGCCGGCTCGCCCGGCGGATCGGGTTGTCCCCCATCCCGCTCTACCTGCTCGCCGGGCTCGCCTTCGGGCACGGCGGCCTGCTCCCGCTGAACGCCAGTGAGGAGTTCTTCGCCACCGGCGCCGAGATCGGCGTGATCCTCCTGCTGGTCATGCTGGGCCTGGAGTACTCGGCCGGTGAACTGGTCGGCAACCTGCGCTCGGCCGCTCCCGCCGGGCTGGTCGACGCCGCCCTCAACGCGCTGCCGGGCGCCGCCTTCGCCCTGCTGCTGGGCTGGGGGTGGGTCTCCGCCGTCGTCCTCGCGGGCATCACCTGGGTCTCCTCGTCCGGCGTCATCGCCAAGGTGCTGGCCGACCTGGGTCGGCTGGGTAACCGGGAAACCCCGGTGATCCTCTCCGTGCTGGTCATCGAGGACCTGGCGATGGCGCTGTACCTTCCCCTGCTCACCGCGGTGCTCGCCGGCACCGGCCTGTTCGGCGGTGGCGTCGCCCTGGCGGTCGCGGTCGGCACCGTGGTGCTCGTGCTGTTGATCGCCACCCGGTACGGGCACGTCATCTCGGCGATGTTCCCGGTGAACAACCCGGAGGCCCTGCTGCTCGGGGTGCTCGGGCTCACCCTGCTGGTGGCCGGCGTGGCCGCCCAGCTCAAGGTGTCGGCCGCGGTTGGTGCGTTCCTGGTGGGCATCGCACTGTCCGGGCCGGTGGCGCACAACGCCACCCAACTGCTGTCGCCGCTGCGTGACCTGTTCGCCGCCGTCTTCTTCGTCTTCTTCGGCCTGGCCACGAACCCGGCCGACATGCCACCGGTGCTGCTTCCGGCGTTCGCCCTGGCCGTGGTGACGATGGTGACGAAGGTGGTGACCGGGTACTTCGCCGCGGGCCGGATCGGCGTCGCACTGCCCGGCCGGTTGCGGGCGGGCCTGGGGTTGATGCCCCGGGGGGAGTTCTCGATCGTCATCGCCGGCCTGGCGGTCGCCTCGTCCTCCGTCGAGCCCCGGCTCGCGCCACTGGCCACCGCGTACGTGTTGATCACGGTCGTTACCGGGCCGCTGCTCGGCCGGTTGCCGGATCTGCCCGCGGTGAAGCTGTGGCTACGGCGGCGGGCCGACAACCGCCCGCGTGAGCCGCTTCCGGCGACGGATTAGGCCGCCCGGACGGTACTGGCGTAACGGGTTGATGAAATGGCACATGGCAGGCCTTTCGTAGATCCGGCTGGACGCGCTACGGTTTCGCGTCAACAGCCAGTGGTGCGTGCCCGGATACGGCGCGTGTCCGCCGCTATCACGAGCGGAAGGTCTACCCCGGGGTGAACGTGCAGGAGTCGGGGGCCAACGGTTTCGCCAATCCGGTCGACCCGAGCGCCGCCGAGCTACGCACCTGGGCCTACGACCCGGATTCGGTGCCGCTGGAGTCGATGCCGCAGGACTGGGACCTGTTGGTCTCCGGTGACCATCTGGTGCCGACCCTGTTCGAGTTGGCGATGGATCAATCCTGCCCGGCCCGCCGGTTCGCCCAGCATTGTCTCTACATCTACGCGGCCGACGGAATCCGGACGAACTTCAAGGCCCATCCTCGCCGTCGGCTGCGCAAGCTGGTGGAACGGGCCGAGCACGACGGCGACGAACCGATGCTCATCTGGGCGCACAACTGCCGGATGCTGCTGGCCCGGCCCCACCTGTTCGACTATCACGACTGGTGCGAGGGTGGTCTGGTCCGCAGCGGTCGACGGTTGTAGCCGACGCCACGCCAGCGGGGCGGACGGTCCGGACATCGCTGCCGGCCGAACCGAGGGGTGCGGGCCGGGAGCCCCCGTGGATCCCGGCCCGCCGGGTCACCGCCTCCGACGTCAGCCTCCGGTACGCCGGCCCTCGGCCTGGCCTACCTGCTCGCGGACCTGATCCTGACCGTGGTCGACCTGGTCGACGTGGCGGTCCTCGGTCGGCTCACCCTCCTCGTCGGCGACACTCTGGTCGACGGTTTCGGCTGGGTCGAGCGTCCTCCGGGCCCTTCCGGTCATCTTCTGGAATGGATCGGCCATGGCGGTGCCCCCGATTGGTCCAGATTAGGCAATTCGGACCAAAACAAAGAGTAGTCCACCTAATCGGCTAAAGCAGCGAAACCCGTCTTCCTGGACAATCAACGGCCCCCGACCGGAGAACCGGTCGGGGGCCGTGGTCAATCGATGGCGGTCGGGTGGTCAGTCCCGACCCTCGGGACGAACCGGCCGCCACACCACCAGGGCGGTCGAGGGTCGCCGGGTCGGGACCAGATCGGCGCGCGGGAACGCCCGGGTCGCCTCCAGTTGGGCGATCCGCTCGTACGCCTCGGCGAGTTGCGCCTGCGCCTGCGCCAGCCGCTGCCGCAACCCGTCGGCGAGCTGCTCCAGCTCGATGATCCGCTTGATGCCGGCCAGGTTGACCCCGTCGTCCTGGCTGAGCCGCTGCACCTCGCGCAGCAGGGCGACATCCCGGGCGCTGTACCGGCGCCCGCCGCCGGCCGCCCGACCGGGCTGCACCAGCCCGAGCCGGTCGTACTGCCGCAGCGTCTGTGGATGCATTCCGGCCATCCGGGCCGCCACCGAGATCATCAGCACCTTGGCGTCGGACGCCTGGGCGACCGAGATGATGAACTCCTCAGCCATCGTGATCACCTCCGCGTCGACGGCCGCGCACGCTCAACTGACACGACGCACCCGGGCGTCGAGATGTTCCCGGGCCGCCCCCGGGGTCTGCTCGGCGAACGTCTCCAACGCCGCCCGAGCCTCCCCGGACAACTGTTCCGGCACCACCACCTCGATGGTGACCAGCAGGTCGCCGGCCCGGCCGTCACGCCGGACCACGCCCTTGCCCCGGGCCCGCAGGGTGCGACCGCTCGGCGTACCCGGCGGCACCCGCAGGGTCACCGCGCCGTCCATCGTCGGTACCCGGAGGTCCGTACCCAGGACCGCCTCGGCGAACGTGACCGGCACGGTGAGCGTGAGGTCGTCGCCGCTGCGTTTGAACAGGTCGTCCGGTCGCACCTTCACCAGGACGAACAGGTCACCCGGCGGACCGCCGCGGTCTCCCGGCTCGCCCCGGCCGGCCAACCGGATCCGCTGGCCGTCCGCCACCCCGGCGGGGAACCGTACGGTGATCGTGCGGTTCTTCGTGACCCCGCCCGTGCCCCGGCACTCCGGGCACTTCTCGTCGACGATGGTCCCGACGCCCTGGCACTCCCGGCACGGTTCGGCGAAGCTGAACGCGCCCTGGTCCCGGGTCACCACTCCGGCGCCCTGACAGACCGGGCAGGTCCGCGGCGTGGTGCCGGGCTTGGCGCCGTTGCCGTGGCAGACGTCGCAGACACCCGGAGAACGCAGCGTCAGCGGCAGCGTGACGCCGTTGACCGCGTCCGCGAAGTCGATCGACACCTCCGCCTCGACGTCCCGGCCCCGGGCCGGGCCGCGTGGCCGGGTGGTCGCACCGCCACCGTTGAAGATCGACCCGAACAGGTCGGAGAAGCCGCCACCGCCACCGCCACCGGCGCCGAACCGGCCACCCGCACCGGGTTGCCCGCCAGCCCCGCCGAACAGGTCGGACACGTCGAACGGCACCCCACCCGGCCCACCGGCGCCGGCCCGGGCGTTCCGCCGGAACGCACCCGAGCCGAACAGCGAGCGCATCTCGTCGTACTCCTTGCGCTTCTGCTCGTCGGAGAGCACGGAGTACGCCTCGGAGACCGTCTTGAACCGGCTCTCCGCCTCGGCGTTGCCCGGGTTACGGTCCGGGTGCAACTCCCGGGCCAGTTTCCGGTACGCCTTCTTGATCTCATCGGAGGAGGCGGACTTACCCACCCCCAGCGCGGCGTAGAAGTCCTTCTCCAGCCAGTCCTTGGAACTCATCTGTCCACCTCCCTCCCCGGATCGTCGGTGCCCGCCGCCCCGGTGAACCGGTCCGGCGGGCACCGGTGATCCCGCATTCCGCTATTCCGGATCGGCGACCGCGACCAGCGCGGGCCGCAACAGTCGCTCGCCCAGTTGGTAGCCACGCCGCATCACCTCGACGCAGGTCGGCTCGGTGACCTCGGTTGAGGTCTGGTGCGCGACCGCCTCGTGCCGGGTCGGGTCGAACGGGTCGCCCTTCTCGCCGAAGGCGGTCAACCCGAACTTGGTGAGCGCCGCGGTGAGCTGCTCGGCGACGGTGCCGAACGGACCCACCAGATCGCCGTGCTCACGGGCCCGGTCCAGGTCGTCCAGGATGGGCAGCAGTGCCACCAGGACGGTTCCGGTGGTCTGCTCGGCCACCAGCCCCCGGTCCCGGTCCACCCGCTTGCGGTAGTTGGCGTACTCGGCCGACACCCGCTGAACATCCCGGGTCCGCTCGTCGAGTTCGGCGCGCAGGGCCTCCAACTCGGCGCCGAACGGCCCGGACCGGCCGGTCGACCCCTCCGCCGGCCCGGCCGGGGCGTCGACCACCGGCTGGTCACCGCCGACGGTGGCGCCCGCCTCGGCCTCGGCCTCGGCGGCCCGCTCGGCCGAGTCACCGGCCAGCTCAGCCTCGGTGGAAGTGGCCGGGGTGAGTTCGTCGGCACCCTCGGCCGGGCCCCCGGTGGGCTCGGGGGCGTCGCCGGGCTGGTCCGCGGACCCGTCCGGTCCGGCGGACGTACCGGTCCTGCGCTTGTCTCGGATGACGACGCGCTCGCCGGTGGTGTCGCCACCACCGGCGGGCGTGGAGCCACCCGGCGCCGATCCGGCGGTGCCGGCCTCGGCGGCTCGTGGCTTGTCCGTCATGCGGTCTTACCTTCCGTTCGCGGCCGCGGGGCTCGCGGATCCGGCGTGTTTCTCGCGTTCACCGGTCGCCTCGATTTCCCTGCTGGTGGGCGGTGGACCGACACGTCACTTCTTGTCGTCCTCGTCCACGATCTCCGCGTCGACGACGTCGTCGGCCCCGGCCGTACCGGTCGGGCCGCCGGTGGCGCCGGCACCCGCCGCGCCCGGTCCGGCCTGCTGGCCCGCCTCGGACTGCTGAGCCGCGTAGAGCAGCGAGCCGGCCTGCTGGGAGACCTGCGCCAGCTTCTCGTGCGCGGACTTGATCTTCTCGATGTCGCTGCCGCCGAGCGCGCCGCGCAGGTCGCCGAGCGCCTCGTTGAGCTGGTCGCGGTTCTCGGCCGGCAGCTTGTCACCGCTCTCGGCCAGGAACTTCTCGGTCTGCCACTGGAGCTGCTCGGCGAGGTTGCGGGTCTCCGCCTCCTCGCGACGCCGCTTGTCGTCGTCGGCGTGCTCCTGCGCGTCCCGCATCATCTTCTCGATGTCGTCCTTCGGCAGCGCCGAGCCGCCGGTGATCGTCATCTTCTGTTCCTTGCCCGTGCCGAGGTCCTTGGCGTGGACGTTGACGATGCCGTTGGCGTCGATGTCGAAGCTGACCTCGATCTGCGGCACGCCGCGCGGCGCCGGCGGCAGGCCGGTCAGCTCGAAGGTGCCGAGCTTCTTGTTGTACGCGGCGATCTCCCGCTCACCCTGGAACACCTGGATGAGCACCGACGGCTGGTTGTCGTCGGCGGTGGTGAACACCTCGGAGCGCTTGGTCGGGATCGTGGTGTTGCGCTCGATCAGCTTGGTGAAGATGCCGCCCTTGGTCTCGATGCCCAGGCTCAGCGGGGTCACGTCGAGCAGCAGGACGTCCTTGACCTCACCCTTGAGCACACCGGCCTGGAGCGCGGCGCCGACGGCCACGACCTCGTCCGGGTTCACGCCCTTGTTCGGCTCCTTGCCGGTGAGCTGCTTGACCAGGTCCGTGACGGCGGGCATCCGGGTGGAACCGCCGACCAGGATCACGTGGTCGACGTCCGAGACCTTGATCCCGGCGTCCTTGATGGCCTGCTCGAACGGGCCCTTGCAGCGGTCCAGCAGGTCCTGCGACATCCGCTGGAACTCGGCGCGGCTGAGCGTCACGTCCAGGTGCAGCGGGCCGGCCTGACCGGCCGTGATGTACGGCAGGTTGATGTTGGTGGTCGTCGCGGCGGACAGCTCGATCTTGGCCTTCTCGGCCGCCTCGCGGAGCCGCTGCATGGCCATCTTGTCCTGCGACAGGTCGATGCCCTGCTCGCCACGGAACGTCTTGACCAGGTGGTCGATGATCCGCTGGTCCCAGTCGTCGCCACCGAGGTGGTTGTCGCCGCTGGTGGACTTGACCTCGATGACACCCTCGGCCAGCTCCAGCAGGGAGACGTCGAAGGTGCCGCCGCCGAGGTCGAAGACCAGGACGGTCTGCTCCTTGGAGCCCTTGTCCAGCCCGTACGCCAGCGCGGCGGCGGTCGGCTCGTTGACGATCCGCAGCACGTTGAAGCCGGCGATCTCGCCCGCCTCCTTGGTGGCCTGCCGCTGGGCGTCGTTGAAGTACGCCGGGACGGTGATGACCGCGTCCGCGATCTGCTCACCGAGGTAGGCCTCGGCGTCCCGCTTGAGCTTCATCAGGGTCCGCGCGGAGATCTCCTGCGGGGTGTACTTCTTGCCGTCGATGTCGACGGTCCAGTTGGTGCCGACCTCCCGCTTGACCGACCGGATGGTCCGGTCCGGGTTGGTCACCGCCTGACGCTTGGCGACCTCACCGACGAGCACCTCGCCATTGCGGGCGAACGCGACGATCGACGGCGTGGTCCGCGAGCCCTCGGCGTTCGCGACGACGGTGGGCTCACCGCCCTCGAGAACGCTGACGCAGGAGTTCGTCGTGCCGAGGTCGATACCGACCGCACGTGCCATGTTTGCTTCCTCGCTTCGCTGCTGGAGCAGGTGACGGGCCTCGCCCGCAGCGCACCCGCCACAAGTTGAGTGGACCGGACTCAATAGTGCCACGATCAACGGAATCGTCAAGTCGAGGTTGAGTCGCCTAAGCGCAACTTCCGCCGTTGGGCGGATATTCCGGCCTCCGACCGGCATCCCCCACCGTCCGGTTGGCCACCGCGTTTCCGTGCTCTCCGGTTGTCCACGGCGTTTCCGGGTGTCCGGTTGTCCATGGTGCATAGATCAGGCACGCTTTACCCGTGACAGCCCAGGGCGAGCCGACCGCCCCGAGCACGGCGCCCCCGCCCACCGGGCCCGAACCGCGCTCCGCCGGCCAGACCGCCGCACCGGCCCAGCCGGACCTGCGGGCTGCCCTCGACGAGTTGCGCACGGCTGCTCGGGACGCCGTTTTCCCCCTGGTGCTGCCCTCCACCGAGGCGGCGGGCCGGACCGGCCGCGCCCTGGTCAGCCAGCTCGACGACTACCTGCTGCCCCGGCTGGCCCGCCTGGACGCCCCGCTGCTCGTGGTGGTCGGCGGTTCCACCGGCGCCGGCAAGTCGACCCTGGTCAACAGCCTCGTCCGGGCCCGGGTCAGCGCCGCCGGCGTGCTGCGACCCACCACCCGGGCCCCGGTGCTGGTGTGCAGCCCCGCCGACACCACCTGGTTCCGGCAGGGTGACCTGTTGCCGGGGCTGACCCGCACGAGCGAACCCGGGGACGACCCGCACACCCTGCAACTGGTGACGGCGCCGGCCCTGACCCCGGGCCTGGCCTTCCTCGACGCCCCCGACATCGACTCGGTGGTCGACGCCAACCGGGCCCTGGCCGCCCAACTGCTGGCCGCCGCGGACCTCTGGCTGTTCGTCACCACCGCCGCCCGGTACGCGGACGCGGTGCCCTGGGAACTGCTGCGCACCGCGCGTGAACGCGGGACGGTGATCGCCCTCGTCCTCGACCGGGTGCCCGGCGACGCGGCCGAGGAGATCGCCACCCACCTGGCCGAGATGCTGGCCGACCACGACCTGTCCGCCGCGCCCCTGTTCGTGCTGCCCGAGACCACGATCGACGGCCAGGGCCTGCTGCCCGAGCGGGCCGTGGCCGGGCTGCGCGACTGGTTCGACCGGCTCGCCTCCGACGGACAGGCCCGGGCAGCGGTGGTCCGGCAGACCCTGGACGGCGCACTGGCGGCGCTCGGTCCGGCGATCCAGCGGATGGCCCTCGCCGCCGACGAGCAGGACCGGGCCGCCGCCACCCTGGACGAACGGGTGGCCGGGGCGTACCGCAACGCCCGGCGCACCGTCGAGCAGGGCGTCCAGGACGGCCGACTGCTGCGCGGCGAGGTGCTGGCCCGGTGGCAGGAGTTCGTCGGCACCGGCGAGCTGTTCCGCACCCTGGAGGCCCGGATCGGCCGGCTCCGCGACCGGTTGGTGGCGGCCGTCACCGGCCGGCCGGCCCCCGGCCGGGAGTTGCAGAACGCCATCGAGTCGCAGCTGGTGACCCTGCTCCGCGGGGTGGCCGCCGACGCCGCCGAGGCCGCGTACACCGGCTGGCAGGCCCATCCGGCGGGCGCCGCACTGCTGGAACCGGCGTTGGCCCGGCCGGGCGAGGACTTCGCCGAGCGAGCCGAGCGGCTGGTCCGGGACTGGCAGCGCGGCGTGCTGGAGCTGGTCCGGGCCGAGGGCGCGGACCGGCGCTTCGTCGCGCGTACCGCCGCGTACGCGGTGAACGCCATGGGACTCGCCGTCACCATCGCGGTCTTCGCCTCGACGGCGTTCATCCCCACCGGGCTGGAGGTGGCCACCGGCGCCGGCACCACGATGGCCGGCCAGGTCGTCCTCCAGGCGATCTTCGGAGACCAGGCGGTACGCACCCTCGCCGCCCGGGCCCGGACCGACCTGCTCGCCCGGACCGAGGAGCTGCTGACGACGGAGGCGGCCCGGTTCCGCGCCCGACTCGCGGCGGCCGGCCTGCCCGAGCGGTCCGCCGAACGGCTGCGCTCCGCCGCCGACACCGTGGAACAGGCCCGGCTGCGGGCCGGACTCACCCGGGAAACACCACTCATCCTGCCGGGAGACGACAGGTGAGCAACATCGTGGACCGGTTCCGCGACGCGCTGCGCGGTGACCGCCGGGTCGACCCCGACGCCCTGCTCGACCGGGTGAGCGCCGTACGCCAGTTCCTCGAACTCGTCGCGGGACACCTCCCGGAGGACCGGCTCGGCGCGGCACACACCCTGGTCGAACGCGCCAGCGACCGGCTGGCGCTGTCCCGGGACCACACCGTGGTGGCGCTGGCCGGAGCCACCGGCAGCGGCAAGTCCAGCCTGTTCAACGCGCTGGCCCGGATCGACCTCTCCCCGGTCGGCGTACGCCGCCCGACCACCGGGGTGACCTACGCCTGCGTCTGGGGCCAGCTCGACGGCGCCATCCGGCTGCTCGACTGGCTGGGGGTGCTGCCCCGGAACCGGTTCGTCCGGGAGAGCGCACTGGACGCCGCGGACGAGGCCGCGCTGCACGGCCTGGTCCTGCTCGACCTGCCGGACTTCGACTCGGTGCAGCAGAGCCACCGGCGCGAGGTGGATCGCCTGCTGGGGCTCGTGGACCTGGTGGTGTGGGTCGTCGATCCGCAGAAGTACGCCGACCGGGTGGTCCACGAGAGCTACCTGCGGGAGTTCCACCGACACCGGGACGTCACCGTGGTGGTGCTCAACCAGGTCGACCGGCTGTCCACCGCCGAGGTCCCCCGGGTACTGGCCGATCTGCGCCGGCTGCTGGACCGCGACGGGCTCGCCGGGGTGCCGGTGCTGGCCACCTCCGCGCTGCGGCAGGAGGACCTGACCGACCTGCGCGGCACCCTGGAGCACACCGTCGGCGAGCGGCAGGCCGCGCTGCGCCGGCTCGCCGGGGACGCCGACACGGTGGTCGAGGCCCTGACCGCGATGATGGGCCCGGCGCCGACCGCTGACGATCTCGACCGCGCCAGCCTGCCCGGCCTCACCGACGCGCTCGCCGGGGTGGCCGGAGTGCCGGCCGTGGCCGACGCGACCGAGCGGGCGTACCGGCACCGGGCCGCCGGCTCGACCGGCTGGCCCCTGGTACGCGGCTGGCGCAGGCTGCGGCCCGATCCGCTGCGCCGGCTGCACCTGCCCGGACCCACCGGCCCGGATGACGAGTCCGGCCCGGCGAGCCTGGTGGCCGCCACCTCGGTGCCGGATCCCACCGCGGCGCAGCGTTCGGCGGTCGGACTCGCGGTACGCCAGGTCGCCGACCGGGCCGGCCAGGGCCTGCCGGCGCCCTGGCCGGGCGCGGTGGCCAGCGCCGCCCGGTCCCGGCTGACCGACCTACCGGACGCCCTGGACGGCGCCGTTGGCGGCACCGACCTGGGCCTGAGCCGCAAGCCCGTCTGGTGGCGCCTGGTCGGTGGCCTCCAGTGGCTGGTGACGCTGGCCGCCTTCGCCGGCCTCGGCTGGCTGGTGTTCGGGTACGCGCTGCGGGCCCTCGGACTGCCCCGGCTGGACTACCCGATGGTCGGCCGCGTACCGCTGCCCACCCTGCTCCTGCTCGGTGGTCTGCTGCTCGGCGTGCTCATCGCGGCGTTGGCGAAGCCGGTCATCGGTCTGGGTGCCCGACGCGCCCGGCGGCGGGCCGAGCGCCGGCTGCGGGCGGCCGTCCGCGAGGTCGCCGGCGACCACGTCATCCGGCCGGTCCGGGAGGTGCTGGCCGCGTACGCCCGCGCCCGGGAGTCCCTCGAAGCGGCCCGGTCCGCCCGGTGACGCCCGGCAGGTCGACGCCGGTCCGGGACGTTCGATGAGGTCGGACGTCGACGCTGGCCCGGTCCGCCCGGTGACGTCCGGCCGCTCGACGCTGGTCCGGGCCGGGATGGCGCTGCTCGGCGGCCTGTACCTCTCCTGGGGTGGGCCGGCGGTCCTCGCCCCGGCCTGGTTCTTCGACAACTTCCCGGGCTTCGGACGCGCCTGGACCGCCGCGTATCCGCCGTACAACGAGCATCTGGTGACCGACCTCGGCGCGGCGTTCCTCACGCTCGGTGCGCTGCTGCTCACCGCAGCCTGGCTGGCCGACCGTCGGGTCACCGCCGTGGTGCTGTCCGGCGTGTTGCTTCATTCCGGCGTCCATCTGGCCTTCCACCTGGCCCGGCACGGCACCCTGGCGCGGGCGGACCTGGTAGCTGGTCTGCTGGCGCTGGCCCTCGGGGTCGGCATTCCCGGTGCGCTCCTGGTGCTCTGTGCCCGAAACCGGGCGTAGGGTCGAAGCATGGCCACGCCACAGACCCCTTATGACGCGGTGCTGCACGCCGCTCGCGACGTGACCAAGCTGGATTCCGCCCTCGACGCGGAGATGCTGGGCACGGCTCTGCTGGGAAGCGTCTACGCCCTGGCCGAGGAGGACCGCAACGCGGCGGTCCGCCGGTTCGTCGGTGACTTCCTCGCCGCCACCAGCCGGCGCCGGACCGCCGCGGCCACCACCATCCGCCGGGTCTTCGCCGCCCTCGTGCCGGACGCCACCGGTGCCGGCACGGTCCGGCCGGGCGCCCAGGCGCCGCCGTGGTCCGGCGAACTCGGACGGGTCCGGCTCACCGGCAGCTACGCCTACGGCGACGTGTACGGCGACCAGACCTCGTACCTGGCGACGTTCGCCTACACCGACGCCGAGTCGGGCGGACCGGAGCACGCGGTGGTGGCCCTGGTCGACCACAACATCGGCATCACCAAGGACATCTTCGTCGGCGGTCCGGCCGAAGGGATCCTCGAACAGGTCCGGCAGATGTGTGACGGTGACGACCTCACCTGGTTCCGCACCGAGGACCCGGTGCGGCTGCGGGCCGAGGTCAGCCGGCACCTGGCGATCACGGACGGGCTGACCGAACTGCCCGACGAGGGCTCCCTGGCCACCGACCGGGCCCTGGTGGGCGCCCGGCTCGCACTGCTGCCCGCGCCACCACTGGCCGCGGTACCCGAGCCCGAGCCGCTGTCGCCCGAGGAACGTAGCCGGCTCGTCCGGGAGTTCCTCGCCACGCCCGAGGCCCGCCAACACGGCCTCGACCAGGTCGACGGTGGCGACCTCGCCTCGCTGCACTTCTGCCTCAGCCTCGTGCTGGACCACGCGGCCACCTTCCCCGAGCCGGACCCGCTGCGCTGGAGTCCCGCCGTGGCCGGGCTGTTCCTGCTGGACTGGGTACACCGGCGGGCCGTGCTCGACATGGACGACGCCGCCATGCTGCCCCGGGTGGTGCGGGCGTGGGCGGCGTACGCCAGCCGGCGACGTGGGCTGCCACCCCAGGCGGCCCGGCAGACCGACGCGGCCATCGAGGAGATGGTCCCGGAGTTCGTCCGGCTCTACACCACCGGCGAACGGCGCAGCCCGGCCACCGCCGCGGTGGCGCAACTGATGGCCGACGGGGTCGACCCGGACGACCCGGACGCCCTGGAGGCCTGGATCGAAGCCAACCGCCAACGCCTAGCCGACGACTAACCGGGTCTAACCCTCCCTTCCCCCCTCCCCTCCCCCCCTCTCCCGGTTGATCATGAAGTTAGCGGCCTTTTTGATCTCCAAAGTGGCCGGTAACTTCATGATCAACGGTCAGGTCGGGGACGGTGAGGGCGGTGGGAAGCCGGTGGGGCCCGGTGAGGGCTCTGGGGTGGCGGACGGGGCCGGCGGGAGGCTGGGCGACGGTTCCGGCTTACCGGTGGGGGTATTCGCCGGAGGCGGGGGACTGCCCGGGGTCGGGGGCGGGGGACTGCCCGGGGTCGGGGGCGGGGGACTGCCCGGGGTCGGGGGCGGGGGACTGCCCTGCGTCGGCACCTGGGGGGTGGCCGACGGTGGCGAGGGCGGTGGGCCTGGCGGGGACGGTGGAGCCGGCGGGGACGGTGGGCCCGGCGGGGACGGCGATGGGTCGGTCGACGATGGCGAGGGTTCGTCGACCGGCGGGGTCGAGCCGTCGCAGGACGGCGTCGGGTCGGCCGGTACGTCCGGCGCCGGTGGCACCGGTGGCCGGTCGGGGCGGTCGTACCGGTTGTCGCCGGGTGGCGGCGCCGGGCGGGCCGGGACCCGCGGCGCTGGAGCGGGAGAGCTGCGGTTGCCGTCTCCGAACCAGGGTGGCGCACCGCCGGGCAGGACGGTCGGCGGCAGCGGGACGACCACGACGGGTCCCTCGGACTCGGGCGGGATGAACGGCGCTCCGCCACCGGTCGCCGCCCCGGTGTCCCGGGTGGTGGTGGCAGATCCAGCGCTGATCACCGCGACGATCGGCAGCGACGCGGTACCGGCCAGCATGGCCACGGTCAGCAGGTACCGCCGCGCCGGACCGGCCAGACCGTCCGCGCGGTGTACCCCGGCAACGCGCCGGTCCGTGGGCAGGAGGCCCGAACCGCGGTGCCGGGCGGGCGGCCGGTACCGGTCATCGGGCCCGGGCTGCTGGCCGAGGTCGTCGGGCACGGGCTGAACTCCTCGCGGGCGTCGTGCTGGGCCAACCTCACCGCCGGAAAGACACCGGTCCGGCTCGGTCGGCGGAGCGGGCCGCCGGGCTACGCTTCCGACGGCGGAGGCGACGATCCCGCCGGAGGAACGAAGGTTGGGCCTCGTCCCGGGCGGTGATCCCGGCCCAGTCAGCCTGACCCAGTCACGCAGTGTTTTCCATCGCCACACAGCGTGTCACCGTGCCGAGTTTTGTCGACCTTTCCGACGTACCTCGTAAACAGGCTCCACCGGCGACGAAGCCGGCGGACCGGGGAGACCGATCTGTGGGGCCGCTCACCTCCTCTGCGAATATGGGAGGCAACGGCGACGCAGCCGCGCCGTTCGCGCACCCCCGGCGGAGGGCGGCTGGACGCCGACGCTAGGCGATTCGTGTTCCATGGCGGAGCCGGATCAGCCCGCGCGGCAACCCCGGACCGGGGCTAGGCGCGGGGCCAGAACTCCGGCCGGACAGGAGTCGGGTCGGCGCAGAACTGCGCGGTCGGGCCACCCCCGGTGCCGGCGCACACACGACAGGAGAGACGGATGGCGAAGGGCGACCCCGGGGTCACGGCCCGCGGCAGGCGGGCCACATCCCGATCCAAGCGGCCCGTGGCCGGTGCACCCAGCAGCGAGCCGGTGCAGTTGCTGACCCCCGACGGGGAACGGGTGGACAGCGTCGTCGGGCAGGACGGCGTCGAGTACCGCGTCGACTTCACCGACGACGAGTACCGCGGGCTCTACCGGGATCTGGTGCTGGTCCGCAAGCTCGACGCCGAGGCCACCGCCCTGCAACGGCAGGGTGAGCTGGGCCTGTGGGCGAGCCTGCTCGGGCAGGAGGCGGCCCAGGTCGGTTCCGGCCGGGCGTTGCGGAAGCAGGACATGGCGTTCCCCACCTACCGGGAACACGGCGTCCTGTACTGCCGGGGCATCGACCCGATCATGCCGCTCGGCCTGTTCCGTGGCGTCGACCAGGGCGGTTGGGATCCGAACGAGTTCAAGTTCAACATGTACACGATCGTCATCGGTGCCCAGACGCTGCACGCCACCGGTTACGCGATGGGCGTGACGATGGACGGCAAGACCGGCAGCGAGGACGGCGAGGCGGTGATCGCCTACTTCGGCGACGGCGCCACCAGCCAGGGCGACGTCAACGAGGCGTTCGTCTGGGCCGGCGTGTTCAACTCCCCGATGGTGTTCTTCTGCCAGAACAACCAGTACGCCATCTCGGAGCCGCTGGAGCGGCAGACCCGCATCCCGCTCTACCAGCGGGCGGCCGGCTTCGGCTTCCCCGGTGTGCGGGTGGACGGCAACGACGTGCTGGCCTCGTACGCGGTGACCCGGCACGCGCTGGACAACGCCCGGCTGGGCCAGGGTCCGACGCTGATCGAGGCGTACACCTACCGGATGGGGGCGCACACCACCTCCGACGACCCGACCCGGTACCGGATCGCCAGCGAGGTCGAGGCCTGGCAGGCGAAGGACCCGATCGCGCGGATGCGCGCGTTCCTCACCCGGCAGCAGATCGCCGACGACGCCTTCTTCGCCGAGATCGACGAGCAGGCCAAGCGCGAGGCGGTGCACCTGCGGGAGCGGGTCCTCGACATGCCCGACCCCCGGCCGGTGACGATGTTCGACCACGTCTACCCGCACGGCTCGCCGGAGTTGGACGAGCAGCGGGAACGGTTCACCCGGTACCTGGACTCGTTCGAGGGGAGTGCGCACTGATGGCCACCGAGACCCTCACCATCGGAAAGGCCCTGAACACGGGGCTGCGCCGGGCGCTGGAGAACGACTCCAAGGTCGTGATCATGGGCGAGGACGTCGGCAAGTTGGGCGGCGTCTTCCGGATCACCGACGGGTTGCAGAAGGACTTCGGTGACCAGCGGGTGATCGACACCCCGCTCGCCGAGTCCGGCATCATCGGCACCGCCGTCGGGCTGGCCATCCGGGGCTACCGACCGGTGTGCGAGATCCAGTTCGACGGTTTCGTCTACCCCGCGTACGACCAGATCGTGTCGCAGGTGGCGAAGCTGCACTACCGCTCGCAGGGCAAGGTCCGGATCCCGATGGTGATCCGGATTCCCTTCGGTGGTGGCATCGGCGCGGTCGAACACCACTCGGAGTCGCCGGAGGCGTACTTCGCGCACACCGCCGGCCTCAAGGTGGTGACCTGCGCCAGCCCGCAGGACGCCTACACGATGATCCAGCAGGCCATCGCCTCCGACGACCCGATCGTCTTCCTGGAGCCGAAGCGGCGCTACTGGGAGAAGGGCGCGGTGGACCTGGACGCGCCGCTGTCCGGGGCGTACCCGCTGCACTCGGCCCGGGTGGCGCGGGCCGGCACCGACGCGACGGTGCTGGCGTACGGTCCGATGGTCCGGGTGGCCCTGGACGCGGCGACCGCCGCGGCCGAGGACGGCCGGGAGCTGGAGGTCATCGACCTGCGCACGCTCTCCCCGCTGGACCTGGCCCCGGCGTACGAGTCGGTGCGCCGCACCGGCCGGTGCGTGGTGGTGCACGAGGCGCCGGGCAACCTGGGTCTGGGCGCGGAGATCGCGGCCCGGATGACCGAGGAGTGCTTCTACTCCCTGGAGGCGCCGGTGCTGCGGGTGACCGGCTTCGACACTCCCTACCCGGCGTCCCGGGTGGAGGAGGAGTACCTTCCGGACCTCGACCGGGTGCTCGACGCCGTCGACCGCAGCTTCGGATGGTGACCGCGATGTCCCGGATCAAGGAGTTTCCGCTTCCCGACCTCGGTGAGGGTCTGACCGAGGGCGAGATCCTGAAGTGGATGGTCGCGGTGGGCGACACGATCGAGCTGAACCAGCCGATCGTCGAGGTCGAGACCGCCAAGGCCGCGGTGGAGATCCCGGCCAAGTGGGCCGGCCAGGTACACGCGATCTTCCAGGAGGAGGGCACCACCGTCGAGGTGGGTACGCCGATCATCGCGATCGACACCCAGCCGGGTGCCGGGCCGGTGGACGAGCCCGGCCGTACCGACCGGTCCGGGGTGGCCGGGGCGACGACCACGGGTCAGCCCGACTCGGACCTGCCGACGCCGTCGGCCGCCTCGCTGGCCGCGGTCCAGTTGGCGCCTGCCGAGGGCGCCATCGAGCCGGGCATGTTCGGCAGTCCCGCTCCGGCGCGGACCCCGGTGCTGGTCGGGTACGGTCCCCGGACCGCCGCCGCCAAGCGCCGCCCCCGCAAGGCCGGGCCGACCTCCCAGCCGGTCTCCCAGCCCAGCTCCCCGGTTGATCGTGGGGTCGTGGCGAGTGACCGGGCCGGCGCGACGCCCGCGGTTCCGGCCCCGCAGACCCGCGCGAACGGGGTCGGTGTGGTCGTCCTGGCCAAGCCGCCGGTCCGGAAGCTGGCCCGGGATCTGGGGGTGGACCTGGCCACGCTGACCGGTTCCGGCCCGCTCGGGTCGGTCACCCGGGAGGACGTACAGCGGGCGGCCGAGGGCACCGCGACGGTCACGGCGGGCGCCACGAACGCCGCACCGGCCGGTCCTCAGGTCGACGCTCCGGTCACGGCGCCGAGCTTCGGCACCGACCGCGAGCAGCGGATCCCGGTCAAGGGGGTCCGCAAGTTGACCGCGGAGAACATGGCCCGGTCCGCGTTCACCGCGCCGCACGTCACGGAGTTCCTGACCGTGGACGTGACCCGTTCGATGAAGGCCCTCGACCGGTTGCGCGCCCAGCGCGACTGGCGGGACGTCCGGGTCTCACCGCTGCTGCTGGTCGCGAAGGCGGTGCTACTGGCCGTCCGCCGGCATCCGATGGTCAACTCGTCGTGGGCCGGTGACGAGATCGTCGTCAAGGAGTACGTCAATCTCGGCATCGCGGCGGCGACCGAGCGCGGGTTGATCGTGCCGAACATCAAGGACGCCGGGCGGCTCTCGCTGCGGGAGCTGGCCGACGCGATGACCGCGCTGGTGCAGACCGCCAAGAGTGGTCGGACGGCACCGGCGGACATGGCCGGTGGAACGCTGACCATCACCAACGTGGGCGTTTTCGGCGTCGACACGGGCACCCCGATCCTGCCGCCGGGCGAGTCGGCGATCCTGGCCTTCGGCGCGGTCCGCGAGCTGCCGTGGGTGCACAAGGGCAAGGTGAAGCCCCGCCAGGTGACCACCCTGGGGCTCTCGTTCGACCATCGGATCATCGACGGCGAGCTGGGGTCGAAGTTCCTGCGGGACATCGGCGCGTTCCTGGCCGACCCGGAGGCGACGCTGCTGGCCTGGACCTGATCTCCACGGCGATGCCGCCGGCCCGGACCTGATCGGTCCGGGCCGGGTGAACGGCCGGTGTGTTCGGCGGGAACGCCGGATACACCGGCCGTTTCGGTTGACTGAATAAAACTCAGCGCGAACGCCAAGTTGACCAACGAATCTTCGGCTGGTGTCCCAGCTCACCTAATAATCATTGGATTCCCGCTGGCTGATGCGGCACACTGGTGTCAACAGAGAGACGCCGCAGTCCGGGGGGACACGACATGAGCATGATCAACCGAATCCGTAACCGCAGGGACGCCAGCCGCCGCGCTCGGGCCATCGACCGCGCGCTGCGTTCCGCCACCACGCCGGCCGTCGCCGACGAGATCATGGTGGCTGCCATGCGCCAGTTCCGCTGACGCGCACAGACCTTCCTCATCTCCTCACCTCGATGACCCCGCCCGGCCCAGCCGGCGCGGGGTCATCGGGTTTCCGGCCCGGACCGCCGACCCGGCAACACGTACCCACTGATCACCGGAACAGCCGGCGGACCGGGATTCCGCCCCGGCTGGTCGCCCGGTACGGTTGGGCACGGCCGACACCCGCCCGGCCGCGCGGGACCCGGCGGCGTTCCGGATCCGCCGGCACGACCGGCTGACGTCCCCGCACCGCCCCGCGCGCCCCGCGCCGGCGGACCGGCTACGGTGCGGGGGGAGAGTCGGCGGCCGGCGTTACCTTCGGCACCGCCCGGCCGACACGCGAAGGAGGCGCGCGCATGACGTCCGAGGGCCCGCAGCGATCCGGTCATGAGCCGGAGGAGGCTGCACGAGGCGCCGCTGGACCCGCGCCCGGTGGCCACGGCACGACATACGGGCGCCCGACGGCGCGCCCGTACGACGATCAAGATCAGTCGCAGCGGTTCGACGGTTCCGACCAGGCGGCCGGCAACGGGTCCAACCCCGACGCCTGGGCGCCGGCACCCGCCGGCCGGTGGGGCGTGCAGGACAGCAGCGAGGCCGGCCCCGCCTCGGGCGGGTGGCGCACGCCGACCCCGCGCGGCGAACCGGCCACCGGTCCGGGCGAGCCCGGCGGTGGCCAGGGCGCCTGGACACCGCCCCAGCAGCCCACGCCGACCAACTGGGCGCCCCCCGGCGAGGATCGGGAGGTCAACTGGCCACCGGCCGCGACCGGCCCGGCCGCCAACTGGGCGCCGCCCGGCGCCAACGACGAGGCCTGGCCGCCGGAGTTGGGCGCCGCCGCCGGGAACCAGGACGCGGAAGCCGCCGCCGAGACGCCGGCCGGTCCGCCCCGCTGGGCGACCGCGGACCTGCCCCCGGCCGCCGGCGCGGAGCAGGCGGCAGCCTGGTCGCCCGGTGAATCCTGGGGTACGGCGCAACCGGCCGCCCCCGAGGTGCCACCCGGCGCGGTCGGGGACGGATCCGATCCGCGTTCCACCTCGGGCGACGGTCTCCCGCAGCGCAGCCGGGAACACCGCTCCGACGAGGCGTACCGCTCGGACAGTGGCGACTCGATGGCGTTCGGCGCGATGAGCCAGGACTCCGGCGAGTTCCCGGCGCCGGCCCACGACCAGGCATGGTCCGGTTTTGTCCCGGCCAGCGGCGGGCGCTCGGCGGCCGAGCCGGTGTCCGGCGGTGACTCCGGTCAGGCACCGGTCTATCAGCCGGCACCCGGCCCCGGCATCACGCCGGCCGGCGCGGTGCCACTGCCCCCGCAGGAGGCGCGGGTGCCGGGGGCGACGCTGGCCGCCGCGCACGTCGACGAGCCGCGCCCCGGTTGGGCAACCGGACCGTCCGACGAACCGTCGGGCTACCCCCAGGCCGACCCACCGGGTCCGTACGACGAGGCCAACCGGTCGGGCGGGTTCGACGTACCCGCGCAGCAGCCGGCGGCGGTCCACCCCGGTTCGGGAGCGCCCGTGCCACAGCCGCGCTCCGGCGCCGAGGCGGACGGCGCGGGTGAGCAGCCCGGCGGGATCGCCGTCACCGCCAGCGCCTCCGTCCCGCTCGCCAGCCGGGTCATGCCACCCACCGACTTCGTGGCGCGGCCGGAGTCCCGGCCCGCACCGCAACCCCGGGTGTACGGACGACCGTCGGCGCCCGAGACGGACCCGGCCGACGAGGCCCCGGCCGACGTCGAGGCCCCGGCCGTCCCGGCCCAGCGGGCGCCGGGGGTCTACGGCCGGCCGACGACCTACGGCAGCCGACAGGACGACGAGGACGTCAACGCCAACCAGCCGGGAGATCTCGGCAACGGTCCGGGCCGTTTCTCCGACGGCTCGCCCGCCGGGTTCGCCGGTCCCGCCGCGCCGTTCGGCGACCTGGTGGACAGCGACCGGAACGACCCGCGACGCGCCTCGGCCGCCGCGCCGGCACCGTACGAGTCGGACGGCCCGGGTACCTTCCCGCCCGGTTCTCCCGCCGCCTTCGAGCCCGGCGGACGTGGTCCGGGCGGCCAGCCCTTCGGCCCGCGCCCGGACGAGCGCGGCGAGCAGCGACCGGTGGACCAGACCCGGATCGGTCCCGCCTTCCCGGACGCCCCCGGCGACCGGTCGGACGGGCTGGGCTTCCCGGACCGGCCGCGCGACCAGCAGGACTTCCGGGACGGCCCGCCGCCCTTCGGCGGCCCGGGGACCGCGCCGGCCTTCCCACCCGTCGGTCCAGGCTTCGGCGGACCGGGCGGACCCGCTGGCGGTTCCGGTGGCTTCGGCGGCGGCCCTGGCCGCCCCGGGGGACCCGGTGGTTTCGACGGCCCCGCCGGCGGTGGCGGTGGGCCCGAGGGCAGGTCCACGAGCACCACGGTCTTCCCGCCCGCCGGTCCCGGCGAATTCGGCTCGAACGGACCCGGCGGTTTCGGCAGCGGGCCGGCTGGTCCCGGCGGTCCGGCCGGTGGTGCCGGTGGCCCCGCCTTCGGCGGCGGTGCCGGTGGTCCGGGCGGCTTCGGCGGCGGACCGGGCGGTGCCGGTGGCCCCGGCGGCTTCGGCGGCGGACCGGGCGGTGCCGGTGGTCCGGGCGGCTTCGGCGGCGGACCGGGTGGCCCAGGGGGGCCTGGCGGCTTCGGCGGCCCGAACGCGGCCCCGGGTCGCGCCGGTACGGTCAGCGACCCCGATCAGGACCGCTTCAACTCCTTCAAACCGGACACCACCCAGGCGGCGGCCCCCGCCAATCCGGAGCCGACGCCACCGCCCGCGCAGGTCCGCAACGGCCGGGTCCTGATCGCCGTGCTCGCCGCGGCCGTCCTGTTGCTGGTCATCCCGCTCGGCGCGGTGTGGTTGTTCAGCGGCGGCGGGGACGACAAGCCGTACAACCCGGCGGTCGGCGACTGCGTCAAGCAGTCCGGCGGGGCGCCCGCCCCGGCGAACTGCGGCGACGCGGGTGCCTACAAGGTGACCGCGAAGGAAGCCAGCAAGGACCGCTGCCCGGACACCAAGCAGCCGTACATCCAGGTGAAGGACCCGAACGGCGGCGATCAGGTGCTCTGCCTGCAACCCGCCACCGGCTGACGTCCACCGGCGAGCCCGCTCCCACCCGTGGGGGCGGGCTCGCGCCGTGTCCAGCCCGATCCGCCGGACCGGTCCGATCCGTTCGGCCGGGCCGCGCCGTTCGGCCGGGTACGCGGGCCTTGGACAGCATCGGCACCTCCGTGTCCCGGCCTACCGGACCACCCGGAACCACAGGTTCGTGACGTGCGGCATCGAGGTGAGATCCAGCCGGTCGAGCCGGATCCGCGCGCCGCCCGGGTGCTCGAACAGCCGGACCCCGTCACCCAGCAGCACCGGCGCCACCAGGACCAGCACCTCGTCGAGCAGACCCGCCTCGACGCACTGGCGGGCGACGTCGGCGCCGAGGACGTTGACGTACCTGTCACCGGCCGCCGAGCTGGCCGCCGCGATCCCGCCGGCCAGGTCGGTCACGAAGGTGACCCCCGGCACCGGCGTCGGTGGAGGCCGGTGGGTCAGCACGAACTGCGGCCCGTCCCAGCCACCCCCGAACGGCTTCCCCGCCCGCTCCGGGTCGTCCCGGTACGGGTCGTCACCGCCGAACGTACGGTTGCCGACGAGCAGCGCACCGATCCGCCCGATCAGGGCGTCGATCGGCGGGTTCGGCCCCAGATGATCGGTGAGCCAGGACATGTCGCCGTCGGGGCCGGCGATGAAGCCGTCCGCGGACATGGTGGCGGAGTACAACAGGGTGGCCATGGCGTACCTCCAGCGTGCTCGGTTGACCCGCGTTGAGACGGTGCCGCCCGGAAAAAGTCATCGGTCCGGGGCCGGCGACGCCGTGGGCGACGTGCCGGCCAACGCCGGGGCAGTGTCGTCGGTCAGGCCGGGGGCAGCGTCGCGGGCAGACCGAACGCCGCGAACAGGCCGGGATCGTGAAACGCGGTCAGCTCGACGATCCGGCCGCGTTCGATCCGGGGCACCGAGATCACAGCCGCTCGGTACGCCGGCCCGGCCGGGTCCGTCGCGCCGGGCCGGCCCAGGTAGCCCGCCAGCGCGGGGCCCCGGTTCGCTCGTGTCGGCACGAACCGGAATCGACCCACCCAGTGCGGCGAGTCCGGGTCCCAGCTCCGGGCGAGGGTGGCCAGCACCGCGTCCCGGCCCTGGAACCACATCGGGTACGGCGGCATCGCCGCCCGTACCTCCTCGGCCAGCAGTTCGGCCATGGCCGTCAGGTCGGCGCGCTCGACCGCCGTCATGTACCGCCGGAGCACCGCCCGGTCCCGCTCGCTGGGTGGCATCGGTGGCGTCCAGTCCAGCCGGTGTTCCGGCAGGTACACCCGCATGGTCTCCCGGGCCCGTTGCAGCGCGCTGTTCGCGGCCGGCACGCTGCTGCCGAGCAGTTCGGCGGTCTGCCTCGCCGACCAGCCCAGCACGTCGCGGAGGATCAGCACGGCCCGCTGCCGCGGCGGCAGCCGTTGGATGGTCGCCAGGAAGGCCAGTTCCATGGTTTCCCGGGTCACCGCCACGGCCTCGGGCTGCTCGTCGGCCGGCGCGGCCGGCTCCCACAGCCGGTCCGGGAACGGCTGGAGCCACGGTACGTCGTGTCGGGGCGGCAGCCCCACGGCCGGGTCGGACGGTCCGCCGAGCTGCTGCGGCAGCACCCGGCGGGCCCGCCCGGCGAGATGATCGAGGCAGGCGTTCGTGGCGATCCGGTAGAGCCAGGCCCGGAGCGACGACCGGCCGGCGAATCCGCCAAGCCCCTTCCAGGCCCGCAGGAACGTCTCCTGGGTCAGGTCCTCGGCCTCGTCGTACGAGCCGAGCATCCGGTAGCAGTACACCCGCAGCTCGCGCCGATGCCGCTGGACCAGCGCGGCGAACGCGGCCTCGTCCCCCGCCCGCGCCGCCGCGACGGTCGCTTCGACGTCCGTGTTCCCGATCCGCGCCCCGGTCATCAGCCCACTCTCACCCATGGGAGCGCCAGCCGCGACCCGCCGCCCCAGGAGTGGCCCGAACCGGTCGTACCGGGACGTGGCAGGCTTGCCGCATGAGCACCACACCGCGCGTCCGGGCCCCCGAGTTCCGGGGTCGAGGCTGGCTGAACACCGGCGGCCGGGACCTGAAGCTGGCCGACCTCCGGGGTCGCATCACGATCCTCGATTTCTGGACCTTCTGCTGCATCAACTGCCTGCACGTCCTGGACGAGCTACGGCCGCTGGAGGAGAAGTACGGCGACGTGCTCGTGGTCGTGGGCGTCCACTCGCCGAAGTTCGAGCACGAGAAGGACCCGGCCGCGCTGGCGGCGGCCGTCGAACGGTACGGCGTGGCGCATCCGGTGCTGGACGACCCGGAGCTGGTTACCTGGCAGCAGTACGCGGCCAAGGCGTGGCCCACGCTGTCGGTCATCGACCCCGAGGGTTACGTGGTGGCCACCATGGCCGGGGAGGGACACGCCGAGGGGCTGATCCGGCTGGTGGACGAGCTGATCAGCACCCACGAGGCGAAGGGGACGCTGCGCCGGGGCGACGGTCCGTACGTACCGCCGGTGGAGCCGACCACGGCGCTGCGGTTCCCCGGAAAGGTCGTGGCGCTGCCCGGCGGCACCCTGCTGGTCTCGGACTCGGCCCGGCACTCGCTGGTGGAGCTGGCGGCCGACGGCGAGACGGTGCTGCGCCGGATCGGTTCGGGCGACCGTGGCCGGGCCGACGGCGATCCGGCCACCGCGAGTTTCGCCGAGCCGCAGGGCATGGTGCTGCTGCCGCCGCACGCCGCCGAGATCGCCGGGTACGACCTGGTCGTCGCCGACACCGTGAACCACCTCCTGCGCGGGGTCCGGTTGGCGACCGGCGAGGTCAGCACGGTGGCCGGCAGTGGCCGGCAGTGGCGGTCGACGGTCGACGACCACGCGCACGACGCGCTGTCCGTCGACCTGTCCTCACCGTGGGACCTGGCCTGGTACGACGGCAAGGTCATCGTCGCGATGGCCGGCATCCACCAGCTCTGGTGGTTCGACCCGGTACGGCGCACCACCGGGGTCTTCGCCGGTACGACGGTGGAGGCGCTGCGCGACGGGCCGCTGCCGGACGTCTGGCTGGCGCAGCCGTCGGGCCTGTCGACGGCGCCGGACGGCGGCCGGCTGTGGATCGCGGACAGCGAGACCAGCGCGTTGCGGTACGTCGAGGACGGCGTGCTGCACACCGCCGTCGGGCAGGGCCTGTTCGACTTCGGGCACGTGGACGGCCCGGCCGACCAGGCGCTGCTCCAGCATCCGCTGGGGGTGGCGGCGCTACCCGACGGTTCGGTGCTGGTCGCCGACACCTACAACGGCGCGGTCCGGCGGTACGACCCGGCGACGAACCTCGTCTCGACGGTCGCGGCCGAGCTGGCCGAGCCGAGCGACGTGCTGCTGACCGACGACGGCGGCATCCTGGTGGTGGAGTCGGCGGCGCACCGGCTCAGCCGACTCGCCCCGGGTGCGGTGGCGGCGACCGGCGCGACGGTGGACGGGCCACGGCACCGGACCGAGCGCCCGCCGACCGACCTGGCCAGCGGTGAGGTGACCCTCGACGTGGTCTTCACCCCGGCGCCCGGGCAGAAGCTGGACGAGTCCTTCGGTCCGTCGACCCGGCTGGTGGTCTCGGCCTCCCCGCCCGAACTGCTGCTCGACGGCGCGGGCAGCGGCACCGACCTGTCCCGGCGGCTGGTGGTCAACCCCGACGTACCGGCCGGGGTGTTGCAGGTGGTGGCGCAGGCCGCGACCTGTGACGCGGAGGCCGAGCACGCGGCCTGCCACCTCACCCGGCAGGACTGGGGCGTGCCGGTGCGGGTGGTCGCCGCCGGCCCGGCCCGGCTGCCGCTGGTGCTCCGCGGCCTCGACTGAGCTGAAAGGAAGGGCCCCCTGTTATCGCTTTTTCGTATAGCAGGGGCCCCTTCTTAACGGCCGTCAAGAGGCAGCGCGCCGGGCGCCAGCGGCGCGCGCCCCGACCGAAGCACGCTGGGCGCCGGTCAAAGGGCGGGTCAGGAGACGAACGGGCGGACCGGCAGCCCGGCGTCGATCAGCGCGGTCCGGACCCGCCGGGCCAGCTCCACCGCGCCCGGGGTGTCCCCGTGCACGCAGACCGATTCCACCGGGGTGGGCACCGTCGAGCCGTCGACGGCGGTGACGGTGCCGTCCCGGGCCATCCGCACCGCCCGCTCCACCACCTCGGCCGTGTCGCTGACGACCGCCCCCGGGGCGGTACGCGGCACCAGCGTGCCCTCCGGTCGGTACCCCCGGTCGGCGAAGCCCTCGGCCACCACCCGCAGTCCGGCGCCGGCTCCGAGCTGGGCCAGCACCGAGCCGGGTTGGCACAGGATCGGCAGGTCCGGGTCGTACCCGCTGACCGCCACGACCACGGCGGCGGCCTGCGGCTCCTCCACGGCCGCCGTGTTGTAGAGCGCGCCGTGCGGCTTCACGTACCGGACCCGGGTGCCGGCGAGCCGGCAGAACGCCGCCAGCGCCCCGATCTGATAGATGATCTCGTCGCGCAGTTCGGCGTAGCCGTACTCGATCCGGCGCCGGCCGAAGCCCGCGAGGTCGCGGTAGCCGACCTGGGCGCCCACCGCGACGCCCCGGTCGGCCGCCGCCTGGCAGATCCGGCGCATCGTCGGCGCGTCACCCGCGTGGAAGCCGCAGGCGACGTTGGCCGAGCTGACGACGTCGAGCAACGCCTCGTCGTCGCCGAGCCGCCAGACGCCGAAGCCCTCGCCGAGGTCCGCGTTCAGGTCCATGCCTTCGCACGGTAGTCCGCCACGGACGCCGTCCGACCCGAACCCTTTCCAAGGGGTACGCGCCGGAGCGCGCGTGACGCAATGCACTACTCCTAAGTAACCTACGGTGTCGTAACCTGATGGGCGTGACCACCTCGGCCCCGTTCCGGATGAAGCCGGTCGACATCGGCAAGCCACGGCTGCGCGGCTGGCTGCACGCCTACGCCTTCTTCGTGGCCATCGTGTGTGGCGTCGTGCTGTGCGCCGTCGCGTCCAGCCGGCCCGGCTGGACGCCGCTGGTCGCCTGCGCCGTCTACAGCCTGACCGTGTGCGGGCTCTTCGGCACCAGCGCGCTCTACCACCGGCGGGTCTGGTCGAAGCGCGGCTACCAGGTGATGCGCCGGCTCGACCACTCCATGATCTTCGTGTTCATCGCCGGCACGTACACACCGTTCTGCCTGCTGCTCCTGCCGGGACGCGGCGGCTCGATCCTGCTCTCGGTCGTCTGGGCCGGCGCCCTGGCCGGGGTGGCGGTCAAACTGATCTGGCCGCACGCGCCACGCTGGCTCTCCGCCCCGCTCTACATCGCGCTGGGCTGGGTGGCCGTGGCCGTGCTGCCGGACATCCTGCACAACGGCGGCGTCACGGCGCTGGTGCTGCTGATGGCCGGCGGACTCGCGTACAGCGTGGGTGCGGTCTGCTACGCGCTCCGCCGCCCCAACCCGTGGCCCACGGTCTTCGGCCACCACGAGTTCTTCCACGCCTGCACGCTGGTGGCGGCCATCTGCCACCACATCGCCATCTACTTCGCGCTCTTCGCCTGACCGCTCGTACCGGCGCCGCACCCCCAGGCTCCGTTGCCGGTGGCCGTACGCGCCTCGGCGACGACCGGGCATCGCTGGCCGGTCGCCGTCGAAGCACGTACGGCGACGGGGGTCAGACCGGCGGCGGCCCCGGGCGGCGGACCTCGCGGTACTCCTCGACCACCCGGGCGTCCTGGGCCGGTACGACGGGCGTCTCCCGGACCGGCGTGGCCACCACGGTACGGCGGCGGCTCTGCCAGAACCACATGGTCAGGAGCAGGCCCACCAGACCGGCCAGCATGAGCACCCAGCCGACCACGTGAATGTTGATGAAGCCCAGGTCGGCGTCCACCGCGAACGCGAGGATCGCTCCCAGAGCGATGAGGAAGATACTTCCACCGATGCCCACTTGTCGCCCTCCTTGGCGTCCAGCTGACCGGCTGTCACCGGTCGCCGCCACCCGCGAGGTTGCGGCACACCTGGGTTTACCCATCCACTTCGATCGGCAATCGGGCAAGCTTGAGCGCATGACCGAACGCAGGATCGTGCTGTTGCGGCACGCGAAGGCGGAACGGCCCGACGGCGTCGCCGACCACGACCGGCCGTTGACGGCCCGAGGTCACGCGGACGCGGCGGCCGCGGGCGCCTGGCTGGACCACAGTGGTTACCGTCCGGACGAGGTGCTCTGCTCACCGGCCAAGCGGACCCGGCAGACCTGGCACGACGTGGCTCTGGGCATGACCGCGCCGCACGCCGGCGAGCACACCCCGGCCTCGGCGCTGACCGGCCGGGGCTCCGTCGATCCGCCGGCCGTGCCCGGCCTCGGCCCGCTGGTCCACTATGACGAGCGGGCGTACGTCGGCGGTCCCGACGAGCTGTTGGACCTGCTACGAAGCCGTGGTGACGAGGTGTCGACGGTGCTTCTGGTCGGCCACAATCCCACCATCTCCGAACTTTCCGAGGTGCTGGACCCGATCCACGCCGACCCGGACGGTCTGCGTACCTGCGGGCTGGCCGTCCACCTGCTCACCGGTGGCTGGTCGGACCTCGCCCCCGACCACGCCAGGCTGGAACGCTGGTACACCGCCCGCGGCTGACCGTCCCCGTCCAGCGCCGGGACCCGGCCGCAGCGCCGCCTCGGGCTCGGCACCGGGTGTGTTGAGAAGGGGCCCTTGCTATACGAAAAGCGATAACAAGGTGCCCTTCCTTACCGGTCAGGAGGGTGGGGCGTTCGGTGGTGGGGGGTCCGGGGGCGGCGGCATCATGGCGGTCGGGTGCGACAGCCGGTTCTCCTCCACGATGAGGGTCCGGGCGCGCTGCCTGCGGGCCTGCCAGTAGGACAGGGTGATCAGCAGGATGGCCAGGCCGGCCAGCATGAAGACCCAGCCGACGGCACGCAGGTCGATCCACCACACGTTGGCCCGGACGGCGAACGTGAAGATCGCGCCGAGCGCGATGAGGAGAATTCCGCTACCGATACCCATGTGTACTGCACTCCCCTGTGCGCGGTGACTGCTTGCTGTGGGCCGCTCGTCATTCCGCAGCGGGACGCGGTGCCGTCAGGGGTGTCTCGTGGAGTTCCGTGGGAGACCCCCGGAGGTTCCGCCGTGCCGCGAGGGCTGAATAGCCGGCTGGCCGGCGGGCAATCGCCCGCCGGCCAGTCAAAATCCGGGAGGAACCGCGCTCAGAAGGCGTCTTCGGACAGCTCCATGAGATCCACCGTGGCGGACTCGATGATCCGCCGGTCGGCGCCGATCCGCGGCAGCACCTCGCTGGCGAAGAACCGGGCCGCCGCCACCTTGCCCTCGTAGAAGGACTTGTCCCGGCCGGACACCTCGGTGCCGAGCGCCGCGAGCGCCACCTCGGCCTGCCGCTGGAGCAGCCAACCGACCACCAGGTCACCGGCGGCCAGCAGCAGCCGGCGGCTGTGCAGGCCGACCTTGTAGAGCGCCCGCGGTTCACCGCCCTGCGCCTCACCGAGCCAGCCGGTCAGGGTGCCGACGATGGTCTGGAACTCGGCGAGCGCCTTGCCCAGGGCCAGCCGCTCCTGCTTGAGCTGTCCGTTACCGCCTTCGGACTCGATGAACGCCTGGATCTCGCCGGCCACCGCCAGCAGCGCCTTGCCGCCGTCCTTCACGATCTTCCGGAAGAACAGGTCGAGGCTCTGGATCGCGGTGGTGCCCTCGTACAGGGTGTCGATCTTCGCGTCCCGGACGTACTGCTCCAGCGGGTAGTCCTGGAGGAAGCCGGAACCGCCGAAGGTCTGCAACGACTCGTGGCCGAGCATCTCGTACGCGCGTTCCGAGCCGACCCCCTTGACCAGGGGCAGCAGCAGGTCGTTCACCCGCTTGGCGAGCCGGGCGGTCTTCTCGTCGCCGGTCACCTCGGCGATGTTGATCCGGTCCTGCCAGGTGGCGGTGTAGCAGACCAACGCGCGCAGGCCCTCGGCGTACGACTTCTGCAGCATCAGCGAGCGGCGGACGTCCGGGTGCTGGGTGATGGTCACCCGGGGCGCCGCCTTGTCCGCCATCCGCAGCAGGTCGGCACCCTGCACCCGGTTCTTCGCGTACTCCAGGGCGTTCAGGTAGCCGGTGGACAGCGTGGCGATCGCCTTGGTGCCGACCATCATCCGGGCGTACTCGATGATCATGAACATCTGCCGGATGCCGTCGTGTACGTCGCCCAGCAGCCAGCCCTTGGCCGGGGTGCCGTGCTCGCCGAAGGTCAGCTCGCAGGTGTTGGAGACCTTGATGCCCATCTTGTGTTCGACGTTCGTGGCGTAGACGCCGTTGCGCTCGCCCAGCTCACCGGTCTCGGCGTCGAAGTGGTACTTCGGCACGACGAACAGTGACAGGCCCTTGGTGCCCGGACCGCCCTTGCCCTCGACCCCGACCGGCCGGGCCAGCACGTAGTGGATGATGTTGTCGCTCAGGTCGTGCTCACCCGAGGTGATGAACCGCTTGACGCCCTCGATGTGCCACGAGCCGTCCGGCTGCGGGATCGCCCGGGTCCGACCGGCGCCGACGTCCGAACCGGCGTCCGGCTCGGTGAGCACCATCGTGGAGCCCCACTGCTTGTCGATGAAGAGCCGGGCCCACCTCCGCTGCTCGTCGGTGCCCTCGACGTGCAGCACGTGCGCGAAAGAGGGGCCGGAGGCGTACATCCAGATCGGGGCGTTCGAGCCCAGCACCAGCTCGGCCAGTGCCCACCACAGCGCTCGCGGCGCACCGGTGCCGCCCAGTTCGGCGGGCAGGTCGAGCCGCCAGAACTCGGCCTCCATGAACGCCCGGAACGAGCGCTTGAACGACTCGGGCAGCGGTGCGGTGTGGGTACCGGGGTCGAAGACCGGCGGGTTCCGGTCGCTGTCGGTGTAGCTGGCCGCCAGGTCCTCCCGGGCCAGCCGATCCACCTCGGCGAGGATGCTGCGGGCGGTGTCGGCGTCGAGGTCCGCGTAGGGCTCCGAGCCGAACGCGCGCTCCACGCCGAAGACCTCGAAAAGGTTGAATTCGAGATCCCGCAGGTTGCTCTTGTAGTGGGTCATGCTCGCTGGCCCCCCGATTCGGGACAGGTGTTACCGGTCAGTAACCAGAACTGTATTACCGACTGGTAGGCCCCGACAAGCGGCACACCAAAGTGACGCCAATTACACAGTGACCCGGATCACTAACTAACCGAACCCAGCGGTCAGCCCTCGGCGGCGCCGACCTCCCAGCTCGGTACCGCGGCAGCCCCCGCCTGCTCGCTGCCGCCGTACTCCATCAGCACCAGCGCGATGTCGTCGTCGAGCCGGCCGCGCACCCACTCCACCAGCGCGGTCTCCAGCGAGGCCAACCCGTCCGCGACGGTGCCGTGGCCGAGCAACCGCCAGGCCCGGTCGGCGGTGGGGAAGAACTCCCCGTCCCGGCGGGCCTCACCCAGACCATCCGTGAACAGCAGCAACCGGTCACCCGGCTCCAGCCGCTCCACCCGGGGACGTACCACCGGCATGAAACCCAGCGGCGGCGCCGGCGCGGGCGGTTCCAGCGGGATCACCGACCCCCGGCGCAGCAGCAGCGGCGCCGGATGGCCGCAGTTGACGATCGTCAGCGTCCCGCCCCGCTCCTCCACCAGCGCCGCCGTGACGAAGTCCTCGTCCCCCACGCTGCGCGCCACCGCCCGGTCCAGGTCGGTGACGATGGCCCGCAGGTCGGCCCGCTCGTACGCGACATGCCGGTACGAGCCCAGCACGATGCTGGCCAGCCGCACGGCGTCCAGGCCCTTCCCCCGGACGTCGCCGATGATCATGCGTACCCCGTACGGCGTGTCCAGCACCTCGTAGAGGTCACCGCCGATGTCGGCCGCCGCCGTGGAGGAGATGTAGTGGCCCGCCACCGCCAGCGCGCCCACCTGCGGACCGAGCGGCCGCAGCACCGCCTGCTGCGCCACGGAGGCCAGTTTGGACAGTTCGGCGATCCGCTCGGCCTGCCGCTGCCGGAACACCGAGACGCCCGCGGCGAGCGTGGTGGCCAGGGCGATCCCGAACACGTTCACCACCACCTCGGTGGTGAGCATCCGGCCGGCGAGAGCGAACCCGACGCCGGCGACGGTGGCCAGCGCGCCGACCCCGAGCACCACCGGCCAGGCCGCGAACGCCGCGGCGAGGAACGGCACCGCCACCACGAGGCCGAGATAGCTGGTCGTCTTGCGGTCGAGCAGTTCGATCGCGCAGATGACGGCGAGCAGAGCGAGGGCCGCGCCGAGACCGGCACGGGACCCAGGACTGAGCGACCGGCGCAGCGGCCGTGGCGGATGAGTGTGTACGCCGAACAGCATGCCTGATGGATCGTCCGGACTGAACGGGTTTGGCCCCTCGGTTGAGCCGGTTCTGCCCACCCGGCGCATCGCCGGAACCCCGGACGGCACCGGACCTACTTCAGGATCTCGTACTTCACGGTGAGTTCGCCCAGGTCAACCGAGGCGATGGCGGCGAACGCCGCGCGGGACAGGTCGAGGCAGCGGCCATCGACGTATGGACCTCGATCGTTAATTCGTACCGTGACGGACTTGCCGTTCGCCGGGTTCGTCACCCGGACCCGGGTGTTGAACGGCAGCGTCTTGTGGGCCGCGGTCAGCGCGTCGGGGTTGAACGTCTCGCCATTGGCGGTCATCTGGCCCTCGTCGTAGAACGACGCGCCACAGGTGCCACTGCTCAGCACGGTGACCGCCGGGGCCTTCTTCCTACTCGCGGTCGGCTTCGGGGCGGCGGTCCGGGTCTTCGACCGGGAGGCCCGCTGCGCCGACCGGCTCGGTACGGGGCTGGCGGTGCTGGCCGACGGGCTGGGGCTGGGCGCGAGCGTACTGGCCGACACCTCGGACGGCACCGGCTCCGCCGACCAGGTGGTCGGGGTCGGGTCGCCCACCGCCACCCCGGCCGGCTGGGCGGTGAGCTGCACGGCACCCACCGTTCCGCCCACGGCCAGCGCCACGCCGACCGCGGCCGAGCTGATGACGCCGACGGGGGACCTGAAGAATCGAGGGTACGAGTGCCTACCAGCCACGGACCGCTTCCTTCCTGGGACTACAAGGACCGGCGGACCGTAGCCGGAGAAGCCCTTGGAAGGTCAACCCGATCACCCCGATTTGGTGGCATTTGCCCTTGAACGTGTACCCGATCATCCGACCCCGGGTCGGTCGACCTCCCGAAACAGGTGTCCAGATGCGAACAGAGCGCCCATATGCCCACTGAGCTGCGGAAACGCCTCCTCGAAGGCTTCCGGTGGATCGATCCCGGTGCCAACTCCGGCCACCTCGTCAGCGACACGTCCGGCTGGTGGCGCGACCCCGACCTGCTCGCCGCGCTCGGTCCGGCACTGGCCGCACCCCACCGGGCGGCCCGACCCACCGTCGTGGTCACCCCCGAGGTCACCGGGCTGCTCCTCGGCCCGCTGGTCGCCGTCGCGCTCGGCGTCGGCCTCGTACCGGCGCACAAGCCCCGGGACGGTCGGGCGGTGCCCGGGCCGACCACCTGGGCCGAGACGGCGCCGGACCACCGCGGCCGCCGGCTCGCGCTCGGCGTCCGGGATGCCCGGCTCGGCGCCGGGGACCGGGTGCTGGTCGTCGACGACTGGGTGGAGACCGGTGCCCAACTCCGCGCCCTGTACGAGGTGATCCGCTGGCGCGGTGCCGAGCCGGTCGGGGCGGCGGCGGTGGTCAGCGGCTGCCCACCCGCCACCGCCCAGCAACTCCGACTGACCTGCCTACTCCACGCCGCCGAGCTGTAAGGAAGGGCACCTTGTTACGCCCGTCTAGCCGGCGGTACGCCGTCGCTACGATCGCGCGATGCCTACCGAGTACCTGCGCGCCGACGACCGGGTCGGAATCCGGCGGGTCACCCCCGCCGACCGGGACGCCTTCGCCGCCGCCGTCCGGGCCAGTGCCGGGCTGCACGGCGCCTGGCTCGCCCTCGCGGACACCGCCGAGGCGTTCGACGCGTACGTCGCCAGTTGCGACCGGCAGACCAAGGAAGGGCTGCTGGTCTGTGCCCGGGACACCGGCGAGCTGGCCGGCTCGATCAACATCAACACCATCGTCCACGGCCGGCTCGAAGGAGCGTCGTTGGGCTACGGCGCCTTTGTCCCGTACGCGGGAAAGGGGTTTCTGAGCGCGGGCCTCGCGTTGGTGATCCGCTTCGCCTTCGAGGACCTGGGCCTGCACCGGCTGGAGGCGAACATCCAGCCCGGCAACGAGCCCTCCCGCCGGCTGGTCCAGCGGCACGGCTTCCGGTACGAAGGGCTGTCCCGGGACTACCTGTTCATCGACGGCGCCTGGCGGGACCACGAGCGCTGGGCCCTGCTCACCGACCTCCCGCACATCCCACCCGCCGGCCGCCACGACCGCCCCTGATCCCCGTCCCCCGCGCCCGACCGAAGATCCACCCGAGTTCGGCGAACTCGGGGGGTCAGAGTCGCTCGGACACCCCTGTATCGCCGAACCTGGGTGGATCAAGCTGGACAGTTGATCAGCCAGGCTCGGGCGGTCGGCGGGGGGCAGTCGCGGCGGGTTGGGCGGGTCGGGGCGGGTCGGGCGCGGCGGCCCGGTACCGGGTGGCCCGGTACGGGGCTAGGCGGTGGGTGCGGGGCGTAGCGTCGGCAGTACCTCGGTGGCGACCCGTTCCAGCACCGCCTCGTCACCGGCGTACCAGCTCGACTCGCGGGGCCAGTGCGTCAGCACGTCGGTGAAGCCGAGATCGGCGGCCCGGCCCACGGCCTCGACGAAGAAGTCGACGCTGGAAAGTGAGTAGACGGGCGCGGCGTCCAGGGACAGGTAGCGGTCCAGGCTGGCCGGGTCGCGGCCCGCCGCCGCGAGTTGCCCGTCGAGCCGATCCGCCAGTTCGGCCACCGAGCGCCACCAGGCTTCCAGGTCGTCGCCGCCGGCGCCCGTGGTCACCCAGCCCTGCCCGTACCGGGTGGCCAGCCGCATCGACCGGGGACCGTTGGCCGCCATCACGAACGGGACCCGGGGCTGTTGTACGCAGCCGGGGTTGCTCCGGGCGTCCACCGCCGCGAACCAGTCCCCGCGCCAGGTGACCCCGTCGGTCCGCAGCAGCCGGTCGAGCAGTTCGGTGAACTCGGCGAACCGGTCGACCCGCTGTCGTGGTGGCAACGTCTCGCCACCCAGCACCGCCGAGTCGAAGCCGATCCCGCCGGCGCCGAGGCCGAGTACGAGCCGTCCGGCGGAGATGTCGTCCAGTGCCGTCGCCTGGCGGGCGAAATGTACCGGGTGCCGGAAGTTCGGCGTGGCGACCAGGGTGCCCAGCCGGATCCGCGAGGTGACACCGGCCGCCGCCGTCAGCGTCGGCACGGCGTCGAACCACGGCCCGTCGGCCAGGTCCCGCCAGCCCAGGTGGTCGTACGTCCAGGCGTGGTCGAAGCCCCACTCGTCGGCCCGCTGCCAACGCCGCCGGGACTCGGCCCAACGCCGGTCCGCGAGGATCACGATGCCTACCCGCATGATCGAGAGCCTAGGCCACCTCGGCCCCCGGGAACCCTGGTTGCCTCGCGCAGCCAGGACAGCACCACATCGGCCTGGGCCCGCTGGAACGCCCGTACCGTGGGCAGACCGGGCGGTGCGGGCCGGCGGGCCACGTCGGTGAAGTACGCGCCGAGCCCAGCCAGCGCGCCGAGCAGGTCGTCGAGGTCCGCGCCGGCGCCGGCGGCGTACCGGGTCAGCAGCGCGTGCGTGTCGTGGCCGCCACCACCCAGTCGTACGTTGAGCAGCAGCAGCAACGTGTCCAGCCAGGCCGGACCCCGGCATGCCCACGGCCAGTCCACGATGTTCACCGTGCCGTCGGCGGCCAGCAGCAGGTTGTCGGCCCGGATGTCCAGGTGGACGAGCGTGTCCCCGGCCAGCGCGGCGAGCCCCCGATCGGCCCGGGGCGTCACGCAGCGGCGGACATCGCGCGCAGCACGTCCGCCGTGGCGGCGTCGGCCGGGAAGAAGGTCTCGATGGAGATCTCGTCGAGGGTCACGTCTCGCGGGTAGCCGAACACCGTGCTCGTGTAGAGCAACGCCAGCTCGCCGAACTCGGTGGCCAGCCGCAGCGGCACCACCAGGTCATCGGCCGGGCCGACGCCGTCGTACCCGCCGGTCCGCTCCGGATCGGGGTACGCCTCCAGGTCGGCCAGCAGTTCCGCCAGGCCGTACGCCGCGGTCCGCGCGAGTTGCCGGCGGACCCGGCGCAGGACGTGCGCCCGCCACTGCGCGAGGTTCCGGATCCGCCCCGCCAGACCGTCCGGGTGCAGCGTCGCGCGCAGCACATTGATCGGGGGCGACAACAATTCCTCGGGTACGTCCCGCAGGAAGGCGGTCATCGCGTTGTTGGCGGCGAGCAGCTCCCAGCGTACGTTCACGGCCAGCGCCGGGTTGGGTTCGTGTCCGGCCAGTACGGCGGCCACGGCCGTTCGCGCCGCGCCCAGATCGGCGAACGCGCGTTCGGGGTGGGCCGGCGCGAACCCGGCCGCCAGGTAGAGGGCGTTGCGCTCGCGCAGCGGCACCTCAAGCTCGTCACACAGCCGCTCGATCATGTCCCGACTCGGCCTCGCCCGACCCGTCTCGATGAAGCTCAGGTGCCGGGTGGACAACTCGGCCGACAGCGACACGTCGAGCTGGGAACGACCCCGGCGCTCCCGCCAGCGACGTACCAGGATCCCGACCGGCTCGGTGGTGCTCATGTCCTCACTTTTGCCCGCCCGCCCGCGCCTCGGCAATGACCTCGGAGGTAATCGACAGCGCGCGGGTCCGGCCCGCAGGGTTCCAGGTGCGGCGTTCGCCGCTGCCGGGCCGCCGGATCCGACCCCGGCCGGCCGGCCCGGCACTTGCGACGGAAGGGATGGAACCCTCATGACCGACACCACCGACATCACCACATCGACCGGAACCACCGGCGCCACCGAACCGGCTGGAACCAGTGGGACCAGTGGGACCAGTGGGACCAGTGGATCGGCCGGGACCAGCGGATCGGCCGAGGCCCGGCACGCGGACACCCTCGACCACTACCTGCGGTTCTGGAACGCGGACAGCCCCGCCGACCAACAGCGGCTCGCGGCGGAAACCTTCGCCGACGGCGTCGAGTACCGCGCACCGGTCGGCCTACTCACCGGCTGGCGGGCGCTGGCCGCCTTCCACGATCAGTTCATCGGCCACGTGGGCGCGGCGGCGCTCCGCCAGCGGGCAGAGTCGCAGTTCCACCACGACCGCGCCCGATTCCGGTGGGAGATCGTGGTCGGCGAGGACTCGTTCGCCGAGGGAACCGACGTGCTGGCCTTCGACGCGGACGGTCGGATCACCTCGGTGGCCTCGTTCCTGGACCGGCCGCCGAAGGGCTTCGATCCGCACGCCCACGACTGAGCCCCATCCCGGCGGGTCAGACGGGTCTGGCGGTCAGGCGAAGCGTTCGGTTGTGACCGGGATGAGTCCCTGCCAGCGCATCCCGGTCGTCAGCTTCCGCAGCACCGGGCCGATGGCATCGGTCCGGTCGCTGCGAAGGTTCACGGTCACGTCCAGGCACCAGGCCAGGCCCGTGCCGATCCGCCGGAGATCCCAGGCGAAGAGGTCGCCGTCGACCCGGAGGCGTGCGCTGCCGAAGACCCGACCCCGATGCTCCCCCGGACTGTCGGGCATCGACATCCGCCAGGTCGCACCGAGGTACGCCAACCCGGTCGGAGTCAGCTCGTTGGCGAACAGGATCCGGTAGACGCGCGTCTCGTGGAATCCAGGTGGGGTTTCGTCCGCACCCAGCCGCAGTGGAGGGGACACCGCCAAGGGCTCGGCGGCGCCGAAGAAGGTGCGCAGCGTCTCCTCCCCGGGCAGGTCGCCGTCATTGAGTTGGCGGTACGCAACCGCGGCCTCGTGACGGGGGGCGGCGACCACCCGGCACCGGAGCCGGGCGTCGGTGCGGATCGCGCGACTCAGGGACGCCGAACTCCACCAGCCATCGCCCCCGGCCGACCAGCCGGCGCTGCTGAGGGCAACGCTGGTGCAGTCCTCGGCCAGCAGAAACTCCTCCACCAGGATTCCTTCGACCCGTCGCCCGCCGGTCCGGGGATCTGCTCCAGCCGACCCGACACCCGTACTCCCCGGCCCGTCCGGATAGACCAGGTAGTAGTCCAGCGTCCCGATGTCGGGGCGAACCACCGGACTCCGGTCGGCGCGTAACGTCGTCACACCTGACATCTTCTGCCGCCGACGTCCCCGGACGAAGCACCCGGCCGCTGAATCGGCCGGTGCGTCGCAACGCCGGAACCAACCTCTCTTGGTTCAGTCTCCACGGTACGAGGAGAAGTACAGGGGCGGCCCCTGCCCCTTGAGGCGCACGACGGCTTACGTCTCGTCGTCGGGTTGTCAGGCGTGGGAGTAGGCGCCTGTGTTGAGGTCCTCCAGGAGGGTGGGGCCGGTGGGTGTCCAGCCGAGGATTTCCTGGGTGCGAGTACTGGAGGCGGGGATGTCCATGCCGAAGAATCCGCCGATCCAGCCGAAGTGAGCTGGTGCGTTCTCGGCCGAGATGGAGGCGACGGGCAGGTCGAGCGCGTGGCCGATCGCCTCGGCGATCTGGCGTGTCGGGACTCCTTCCTCGGCGACCGCGTGCAGGAGCGAGCCCGCGGGTGCCTTCTCCAGCCCGAGGTGGACGAGGCGGGCGGCATCGGAGCGATGCACTGCGGGCCACTGGTTCGTACCGTCGCCGATGTAGCAGGCAACGCCCTTCTCCCGCGCGATACCGACGAGAGTGGACATGAGTCCGTTGTCGCCCGCGCCGTGCGTGGTGGGGGCGAACCGCACCCCGACCACGTGCACGCCTCGGGCGAGGTAGTCCAGTGCGAGGTTCTCGCCGCCGCCGCGAGGGGTGTCGGGGCCGTGGAACGGGGAGGCATCGTCTTCGGTGACGGGACGACCACCGCCGACCGGGATGATGCCCGAGGCGAACAGGAACGGCCGACCCGAACCCTCGAGGGTGTCCCCGATTGCCTCGATCGCGGCTCGCTCGGCCTTGTTCGAGACGGCGGGGTTGTCGAAGTCGTGCTTGTTGGCGAGATGAATCACGGCCTCCGCGTCCGCGGCGCCCGCGCGGATGCCGTCGAGGTCGTCGAGGTCGCCGCGCCGGACCGTGACGCCCATGGCTTCCAGAGCGGCGGCGGAGGTGTCGGAGCGGGCGAGGCCGACGACGTCGTGACCGGCCGCGAGCAGCTCGTCGACGGTGGCGGAGCCGATCCAGCCGGATGCCCCGGTGACGAAAACGCGCATGAATGGATCTCCTTCTTGATGCCGGCCAACCAACACCCGGTGATGTCAGTTGCTGTCGTCACCTTAGCATGATGTCAGCCACTGTCATCAGTATGCTCTCGCCATGGCGCGATGGGATCCAGGTGCGAGGCAGCGCCTACAGATGGCGGCACTGGAGCTCTACGTCCGACAAGGCTTCGAGAAGACGACCGTCGAAGAGATCGCCCAGAGCGTCGGCCTGACCGAGCGCACGTTCTTCCGTCACTTCGCCGACAAGCGCGAGGTGCTGTTCGACGGACAGGACCTGCTGCAACAGGCGTTCCTGGACGGCGTGCGCGCGGCCCCGCCGTCCGCGTCGCCACTGGAGATGGTCACCGCAGCCCTGGCGGTCTCGGCGGAGTCCTTCGCCGACGAACGACGGCCCTGGTCACGTCAGCGCCACGCGGTCATCATGGCGAACCCCGGCCTACTGGAACGCGAGCTGCTGAAGAGGGCATCGCTCGCGGCGGTGGTAGCCGGCGCGTTGCGGGCGCGCGGCGTCGCCGAGCGAGCGGCCGTCCTCGCGGCGGAAACCGGCGTGACGGTTTTCAGCGTGGCCTTCTCCGAGTGGATCGCCGAGGACGAACACAGGTCACTAGCCGAGGTCGAGCGTGAGGTGCTGGAAGAACTGAAAGCACTGGCAGCTTGACATTCGTCGCCGTCGAAGCCCCGATGGCCGGCGGCGATGCGCAAGATCAGTCCGAACGGTGCAAGATCACGTGCAACCTAAGCGCGGACGGTGCAGTCTCGACGCGTACAGGACATAACACAACCAGAATCACGCGACACCAGTAGGGCGTAGTTGAAGCTTTACCGGCGGACGCCCACGCCCGCCGCATGGCCCACATCGCCCGCTACCCGGCGGCGACGATCCGGTCAATTGACAGACATCCGCCGATCAAATCAATTGACAGACATTAATTGATGCGGTCAACTGGCGACACCCGTATCCCCCGGCTCACCCAGGAGGACCCTCTTGCGTACGCTCCTGACCCTCGCCGCGGCCGCCGTCTGCGCCGCCGGTGCACTGGCCGTCCCCGCAGCGGCGGCGCAGGCCGATCCGGCCGGCACCGCCCCGGCCGGCGCGACCGTCCCGGCCGACGCCTGCGCCGGTACCGTCCAGATCCAGTCGCTCACCTTCGACCCGCCGCGGGTGGTTCCGGGCCAGGCCGTCCACGCCACGGCCGTCGGGCAGAACTGCACCGCCCAACAGCAACAGGTCGGCACGGCGATCTACGCCCGGTTCGTCGGCTCCACCCCCGGCATCCCCACCGGCTGCCCGACCCTCCCCGCGCTGCCTGGCTGGGCGGTCACCGTCGATCCGGGCGCGACCTTCAGCTGGCGCGAGGGTTACTCTGTGCCCTCCGGCTGTACGGCCACCGGTCTGGAGGTCACGGCCCGGTTAGACGCCACCGGCGCCCAGCTCGCCCAGACCGCCACGGTGCCGATCGACCCGCCGCCGGCGATGCCCTGCACCGTGAGCTACCGCACCGGGAGCGAGTGGCCGGGAGGCTTCACCGCCCAGATCACCATCAAGAACACCAGCACCGTGCCGGTCAACGGTTGGACGCTCAGCTTCACCTTCCCCGGTGACCAGCACATCGTCCAGTCCTGGTCCGCCACCGCCCAGCAGAGCGGTGCCACCGTCACGGCCCAGAACGCCAGCTACAACCCCCTGGTGGCACCGGGCGCCTCGGTGGTCTTCGGCGTCCTGGGCACCTGGCAGGCCAGCGACGCGGTGCCGATCGCGTTCAAGCTCAACAACGTCAGCTGCGCCGCCGGGTAGCCCGCGCACCGGACCGCGGGGCGTCTGGGCGGCCAGGCGCCCCGGGGGCCATGTCCAATACCGCCAGAGCGCGACCGTTGGTGCCTACGAGCAAAACGGAAGCCCTGGCGGGACCATCGGTCCTGACCAGGGCTTCCATGTGTGGAGCGGGTGACGGGAATCGAACCCGCACTGTCAGCTTGGGAAGCTGATGTTCTGCCATTGAACTACACCCGCAGGCGGGCCTCACTCTACCCGGTCGATCGGGCTCCGCGCACCGGGGTACCACCGCGCCGCACCACGCCGGACAATCGCACAATGCCGGACCGACCGACCCGCCATACCCGACCGGCCACGGCGGCACGCCAGACCCACCGGCAAGATCACAGAATACGGGCTCGTCCGCTATGAGCGGGATCGGACACAGACCCGAACGACAATCGCAACGCATCGTTGTTTTCAGATGCCTCGATAGCTTGTAACGTCTCCTGCACGTTTCACCACCGGCGCGACACACCCCCGGTCGCGCCGCCAGGAGAAGAGGTCTGCCCATGGGGCTGCGTCACCACCTGCCGACCTGGCGATCCGCCGGCGTCGCCTCCACCTCACTCGCTCTCGTCATCAGCGGTGCCGCCTTCGGCGTCACCGTCGCACCGGCCGCCGCGATGGCCGCCGAATCGCACGGTTGCACGCCGTCCGCCGACGCGCCAGCAGCCGCGAAGGTACGCGCCGGAGGCTCCGCCAAGCATGACCCGGACGCGCTGAGCACCGCCGAGGTCTCCCGGCGCGAAGCCGAGTTGACCAACATGCTCAATGAGCGTGCCCGCGGCAAGGCGCTCGGGCCAACGGTGCTCGCCTCGATCACCATTCCGGTGGTCGTCCACGTCATCGAGGAGAACACCACCCGGGCCGGCGGCAACATTCCGGACTCGATGATCACGTCGCAGATCAGCGTGCTGAACCAGGCGTACGCCGGGTCGACCGGTGGCGCGGCCACCGCGTTCGCCTTCCAGCTCCAGAGCATCGACCGTACGGTGAACCCGAGCTGGTACCCGATCGTGGAGGGGTCCTCGGCCGAGCGGAGCATGAAGAGCTCGCTGCGTACGGGCGGCAAGAACACCCTGAACCTCTACCTCGGTGAGCTGAGCGACGACCTGCTCGGCTGGGCGACCTTCCCGACCAGGACCCTGAGCAGCCAGGACGGCGTGGTGGCGCTCAATGAGTCGCTGCCGGGCGGTACGGCCACCAACTACAACCTGGGTGACACGGCCACTCATGAGGTGGGCCACTGGCTGAACCTCTACCACACCTTCCAGGGCGGCTGCGCCGCCAGCGGCGACCAGGTCTCGGACACCCCATCCGAGAAGTCGGCCGCCTACCAGTGCCCGACCGGCCGGGACACGTGCAGTGCGACCGGCGCCGACCCGATCCACAACTTCATGGACTACACGTACGACTCCTGCATGTACCAGTTCACGGCGGGCCAGGCGACCCGGATGCTGAACGGCTGGAACACGTACCGCGCGCCCTGACGGCCGATTGATCCACGGCCGCGCGCGAAGGTCCGACCGGGCCAGCGGCGGCGGATGAGAACGGCGGTGCACACGGCGGCGCCGGCCTCCCGGGGAGGGGAGACCGGCGCCGTCATCGCGTCCCGGCGTTAACCGGGGGCCCTTCCTCTACGAAAAGCGATAAGAAGGTGCCCTTCCTTTCAGTTCAGACGTGTTCGGGGCGGCGGGAGCGGGTCCGCCGGCCACCGGAGATGGTCCGGACGCTGGTGCCGGGTCGGGTCGCCCCCGGGTCCAGCCAGACCTGTACGGCCGGCGGGCCGGGTCGGCCGCCGTTCACCGGGCCCGGCCCGTCACCGCGCCGGGCCACCATGGCGACGTCGACGGTGAACTCGAACAGCCGCCAGTCGACGTGCGGCGCGGCCCGCAGCTCGCCGGCCAGTTCGGCCACCCGGGCCCGATCGGTGACCGGGCGGGCCCGGCCGGCCACGTACGCCTCGTCGTCGCTGTCCTCCGGTGGGAACGAGTGCAGCGCGTACCGGCCGTCACGTTCCAGGTCGCGCCGCTTGGGTGAGTCGACGACGAAGCAGTAGAGCCCGTCGGCGGTGATCACCGGCGACACCGGATGCACCCGCGGGCCACCGTCGGCACGCACGGTCGCCAGGTAGCCGAGGCCCGGCCCGTACTGCTGGATGAGGCCACGGATGGCCGCGGCGAGCTGGGGCTCGTCGGTGGCGAATTCGGTCCAGGATGCCATGCGACGATTCTATCGAACGCATGTTCGAAGGACCATCCGAACACGCCAACCGGGCCCCCGAGGTGGTCGTCATGCGACCGACCCGGGGGCCCGTTGTGTCGTGGCGGAGGGGCGACTCAGCCCAGCCAGCGCGGAGGCGGCGGCTGGGCTGAGTTCAGCGCGGAGGGCGACTCAGCCTGGCCGGCCGAAGCCGACGATGGTGCCCTTGCTGAGCGGCCTCATCCGGACGTGGTCGCCGCTCTGCGGCGCGTGGACGATCCAGCCGCCGCCGACGTACATCCCGACGTGCGCCAGGCCGTTGAGGAAGACCAGGTCACCGGGTTGCAACTGAGAGCGGCTGACGTGCCGCATCGAGTTGTACTGCTGCGCCGCGTTGTGTGGCAGGTGCACGCCCACCTGGGCCCAGGCGGCCATCGTCAGCCCCGAGCAGTCGTACGAGCCGGGCCCGTCGGTACCCCAGATGTACGGCTTGCCGATCTGCTTGCAGGCGAACTTGACCACCTTGCCGGCGTCGCCACCGGGGTACTGGGCCGGGCAGGGCGCCGGGGCGAAGGCCCCACCACCGCCGTTGCCGTACACCTTGAGGCGCAGCTTCTGCAGCCGGTCGATCTCGGTGTCGATGTCCTTGGCCTTGGCCGCCAGCTCGGACTCGGTCTTGGTCAGCTGGGCGACCAGCAGGTCGAGCGGGGCCTTCTGCTCGGCGTACCTGCGCTTGAGGTCGGCGGCCTGTTGCACGTCCGCCTGCTGCTGGCGGGCGAAGTGATCCAGCAGCTCCAACTGGTCCACCAGGGCGTTCGGGCTGCCGGTGGTCAGGATCGCGTTGATCGCCGACGCCTGGTCACCCTTGTACGCCTCGGCGGCGAAGCCACCGACCTTGTTCATCGCGAGGTCCACCTGCAACTGCAGGGGCTGGATCTTCTTCGCCAGCGCGTCGGCCTGCTTCCGCTTGGCGGCGAGCTCCTGCTTGGCGGCGTTGTGCTTCTCGATCGTGGGTTCGAGCTGGTTCCACTCTTCGTCGATCTGCTTCTCGATCTGCGCCACCGACGGATCGGCGTGGACCGGCGCGGCGCCGACCAGCAGCGTGAGCGTGCTGGCCACCGCGGTCAGCGTGACGGAAACTACGGCCCAACGGGTTCGCGACCGGGGTCGGGCGCCGGCGTACTCCGCCGGGCTCACGGACCGGGGCCGCGAGGCATGGCTAGCCACCGAGGCTGGTACTCCTTCTCCCCTTCCCGCCTACCGGGTTAGCTGACGGGTTCGGGCGGAAGAGAGACGCCCTACTGCGGGAAGCCCGCAGATTCACCCCTGGGACGTGGGTCCCCGGCTCATCGAACGATTCGGCGGTGTCGAGTCGTTGCCGTCCCGGTTGGACGGTCTACCGCCGCCTCGACGGTGACCAAGGGTAGGTAAGGCGCCGGAGCGAACGCAAGCCGGCACGCAAGTTCCATCGCTACGTATAGCGGACGGTCGCGGAGGGTCGCAGATATGAAGAAATTTTACGACCGGACGGGGTCCCACCGGTATCCATTGACGTGAAAGCGCGCAGCGGCAAGGGTGGCAACGCCAGTCATCACCGGCAGATGGAGGTCCAATGCACCATCCGCAACTCGCCGTGAGCAGACGGATCCTGCTCAGTATCGCACTGGTCGGGTCGGGCGTACTCGTCCCGGTTGGCAGCGCACCGGCCCTGGCCGGTCCGCCCGCCGATTCCCGGCAACAGGAGTACGCCGCGGCGGCGGCCGAGTACGGCGTACCGGACGGTGTCCTGCTGGCCGTCTCCTATCTGGAGTCGCGGTGGGACACCAACGCCGGCGCGCCGAGCACCGCCGCCGGCTACGGGCCCATGCACCTGACCGACGCCCGGTACGTCCGGAGCCGGCCCGTGCCCGGCCACTACGACGCCACCGAGGACCCGCGCGGTGATTCCGCCCGCCCCATGACGGTACGGCCGGCGAACGACGCCCGCGCTACGGCGGACACCGGTGACGCGCCCACCGCGGCCTCCCTGGAGACCGTCACGGCGGCAGCCGGGCTCACCGGAACCGACGCCGGGACCCTGCGGACGGACCCCGCCAGCAACATCCGGGGCGGCGCTGCGCTGCTCGCGTCGTACCAGAGGCAGTTGGGTGGACCGGCGGGCAGCGGGAGCGACCCGGCGGCCTGGTACGGCGCGGTCGCCCGGTACTCCGGCGCGGACACCTCGGACGCCGCGGCGGCCTTCGCCAACGAGGTGTACGCGACCCTCCGGACCGGCGCGGAGCGCAGCACCGACGACGGTCACCACCTGCGGCTCGCCGCGCGCGCGATCGAGCCGGTCCGGTCCTGGCTGGACCGGTTGGGGCTGCGCGCCCCGAAGCCACGCCCGGACGGCCTGGAGTGCCCGACCGACGTGGCCTGCGTCAGCGTGCCCGCACCCTACGAGCAGTACGGGCCGACGGTCGGCGACTACGGCAACCACGACCTGTCCGACCGGCCCGGCCGGCAGCAGGTCGACTACATCGTCATCCACGACACCGAGGGCAGTTGGGCGACCACGCTGGATCTGATCAAGGATCCGACGTACGTGAGCTGGAACTACACCATCCGCTCGGCCGACGGGTTGATCGCCCAGCACGTCAGGACCAAGGACGTGGCCTGGCACGCCGGCAACTGGTACGTCAACGCCAAGTCGGTCGGCATCGAGCACGAGGGCTTCGCCGCGCAGGGCACCTGGTACACCGAGGCGATGTACCGGGCCTCGGCCAAGCTGGTCAGCTACCTCGCCCGCAGCCTGGGCGTCCCGCTGGACCGGCAGCACATCATCGGCCACGACAACGTTCCGGGCATCACCCCGGCCAACGTCAAGGGGATGCACTGGGACCCGGGCCCGTACTGGGACTGGTCGCACTACTTCGACCTGCTGCACGCGCCGCTGCGGGGCATCGGCACCCCGGTCGGCGGCACCGTCACCATCGACCCCGACCTGGCCACCAACCGGCCGGCGTTCACCGGCTGTGACGCGCCGGGCGTGCCGTGCCCGGCCCGGGGTTCCTCCTCGGTGGTGCTGCACAGCGCCCCCAGCGAGGACGCGCCGCTGCTGACCGATCTGGGCCTGCACCCGGACGGCAGCCCGGCCACGATGGACGTCGCCGACCACGGCTCCCGGGTCTCGGCCGGCCAGACGTACGCGGTAGCGGACCGGCAGGGCGACTGGACGGCGATCTGGTACCTCGGGCAGAAGGGTTGGTTCCACAACCCGGCCTCGGCGCCGGTCGCGAAGTGGAACCTCGGCCTGGTGGCCACGCCCAAGGCCGGCAAGGCCACGATCCCGGTGTACGGGCGGGCCTATCCGGAACAGTCCGCGTACCCCGCGGGCGTGCCGTACCAGACCATCACGCCGTTGCAGTACACGTTCCCGGCCGGTCAGCGGTACGTGGTGGGTGGCCTGCCGCACGGTGAGTACTACCGGGCGACGACCTTCGACGGCTCCTCGCCGGGCGACTGGACCGTGATCCGGGGCGAGAACCGGTACGTGCAGATCCAGTTCGGGCACCGGATCATGTTCGTCAACCTCGACGACGTGCGGCTGCTGCCGTCCCCGATCGGCGCACCACACTGACCCTGGGGGGAGGAAAGCCGCGCTGACCCTGGTGGCAGGAAAGTCGCGCTGAACCCCTGGGACAGCCGAGAGGCCCTCGCCGGATCAGATCCGACGGGGGCCTCTTCGTGCGTCAGGTGGTGCGCGGTCAGGTGACCCGGCGGAACCCGGCGACCGGCTGGTAGTCGATGTTGCTCACCTGGACCGGCTTGCCCGTCCGGGGCGCGTGGACCATCAGCCCGTCACCCAAATAGAGGCCGACATGGTGTACGTCGCTGTAGAAGAACACCAGATCGCCGGGGCGGGCGTCGGAACGGCTGACCGCCCGGCCGGACTGCCACTGCGCGCCCGTGTAGTGGGTCAGGTAGATGCCCGCCGCCTTGTAGGCGTACTGGGTGAGCCCCGAGCAGTCGAACGAGTTCGGACCGGTGGCACCCCACACGTACGGGTCGCCGACCTGCTTGCAGGCGGTCTTGATGGCGGTGGACGCGGCGCTGCTCACCACGCCCTTGATGGTCGGGCAGCCGGTGACCTTGACCACCGACTTCGGCAGCGAGGCGGTCAGCCGCCTGATCTCGGCGTTGATCTGCTTCTTCTTCGCCGCCAGCTCGGACTCCTGCTGGGCGAGCTGCTGGACCAACGCCTCCAGCTTCTGCTTCTCGGCGTTGTACTTGTCCCGCGTGGCCACCACGCCGGCGATCTGCTGCTTCTCGTCGGTGGCCAGTTTGTTCAGGATCGTGAGCTGTTCGGTGAGCGTGCTCGGATCGCCCGTGACCAACATGGCGTTCAGGTCCGAACCCGGGCCGGTCTTGTAGTACCGGACCGCCAGGTCACCGACCTTGTTGAGCGCGATGGCGCTCTGCAACGACAGCGGCTCGATCTTCTTCTGCAGCTCGTCGACCTTCTTCCGCTTGGCGCCCAACTGGCTGTGCACCTTGTTGTACGCCTCGATCGTGGGTTCCAGCTGTTCCCACTGCTTGTCGATCTGCTTCTCGATCTCGTCCACGGACGGCGCGGCGTGTGCCTGGGTCAGCGGCAGCAGGCCGGTCGTGGCGACGAGAAATACCGTGAGGATGCGATGAACGGCGCGTCGAGTTCCGCGCCGGGGCTGGAAAGGCACACGTGCCACCGGTCAGCGTCTCCTGTCGGATCCCGATCGCCGGGTGCCTCCGCGGGGGGTGGCGGTGGTCGACATTTCCGCGGCGATCGGAGCCTCACATTAGGGAAGCTTCCTCAGCTAATCAAGAACCGGCCGAATTTCCCTGCCGAACGCGATTACGCGGACACATTCCGTTGTGGATTAACGGATTCCGAGGCCGTACCGACGACAGCGGTCAATACATCGTCGAGGGTGACCACACCCAGCGGCGCCCGCCCGTCACTCACCAGCACCATGTGCCGGCGCTCCCGGCGCATCGCCAGCAGCAGGTCGGCCAGGGACCGGTCCGGCGGCACGACCGCAAGTGGCCGGATCAATCCCCCCGGCACCGGCGCCCGCCGCGCCGCGCCCTGATAACCGAGTACGTCCTTGACATGCACGAAACCGGTGACCCGGCGGGTGTTCCGGTCCACCATCGGGAATCGGGACCGGCCGGTCCGGGTGGCCAGCACCTCCAGCGAGGCCGGCGAGACGTCGTCGGCGACGGTGGTCACCGTCGACCACGGCCGCAGCGCGTCGACCGCGGTACGTTGGTGCAGCGCCAGCGCGGCCGTGATCCGGGCGTGTTCCTCCGAACCGAGCAACCCCTCGGTGCGCGCCTGCGTGACCAGGCCGGCCAGCTCCTCCGCGGTGAAGACCGTCTTGACCGCCTCGGTCGCCTCGATCCCCCACAGCCGCAGCACCTGCCGGGCGGCCCACTTCATGGCCACCAGCACCGGCTTGGTGACCAGGCAGAATCCGAGCATCGGGCCGGCCAGCAGCAGCGCCGACGGCTCCGGACCGGCGAGCGTGACGTTCTTCGGCACCATCTCCCCGACCACGGTGTGCAGGAACACCACCGTGCCCAGCGCCAGCACGAAGGCGACCGGATGCACCACACCGGCCGGCAGGCCAAGGGCGTCGAAGGGCGACTCCAGCAGGTGCGCCAGCGCCGGCTCCGCGATGGCGCCGAGAGTCAGCTGACAGATCGTGATGCCGAGTTGGGCGCCGGCGATCATCAGCGGAATCTGGTTCATCGCCGAGAGCGCCCAACGGGCCCGCTTCGAGGTCGCGGCCAGCGGTTCGATCACGGTACGCCTGGACGCGATGAGCGCGAACTCGGCGCCCACGAAGAACGCGTTACCCAGCAGCAGCAGAAGCGCGAGCAGCAGGCTAAGCATGGTCGGCGGTCTCCTCGGGAACGACCGCCCGGACCTGCTCGATGCGGTGCCGCTCGACCTCGACCACCGTGAACTCGTAGCCCCGCTCGACCACGGTCTCGCCGGGCACCGGGATGTGGCCGAGCCGGGCCATCAGGAAACCCGCCAACGTCTCGTACGGCCCGTCCGGCAGCCGGAACCCGGTCTGCTCGGCCAGCTCGTCGGCCCGCAGCACGCCGTCCAGCAACACCGCCCGCTCACCGCCGGGCACCGTCAACCCGCTCGGGTCGGCGTGCAGCGCGACGGCCGGATCGAACTCGTCGGCGATCTCCCCGACCAGTTCCTCGGCCAGGTCCTCGACGGTCACCACGCCGTCCGTGCCGCCGTACTCGTCGACCACGATCGCCAGGTCAGCGCCGGCCGTACGCAGGGCGGTGAGGACCCCGTCCAGGTCGAGGCTCTCCGGCACGTAGACCGGTTCGCGGGCCACCGAGGCCACCGTGGTGACCGCCCGCCGAGCCAGTGGTACGCCGAGCGCGTCCGGCACCCCTGCGACCCCCGTCACCAGATCGAGCGTCTCCTCGTACACCGGAAAGCGGGTCCGGCCGGTCTGCCGGGACAGGGTGATCAGCTCGGCGACCGAGGCGTCGGCCGGCAGCGCGACCACGTCCACCCGGGGGGTCATCGCCTCGGCGGCCCGCTTGTCGGCGAACCGGATGGTGCGTTGCAGCAGCATGGCCGTGTCGGGCGGCAGCGCGCCGGCCCGCGCGGAGATCGCCGCCAGCAGACCGAGTTCCTCCGGCGACCGGGCGCTGGCCAGTTCCTCCTGCGGCTCGATGCCCATCCTGCGGACCAGCCAGTTGGCCGAGTTGTTCAGCGCCCGGATCAGGGCCCGGCAGGCCGTCGAGAACCGGTGCATCGGCGCGGCCGTGGCCAGCGCGGCCGGCATCGGCCGGGCCAGCGCGGCGTTCTTCGGGACCAGTTCGCCGAACAGCATGGACAGCGCGGTGGCCAGGGCCAGGGCCAGCACCGAGGTCACCTCGCCGGTGGCGTCACCCGCCAGCGGCCGGACGGCCGGACCGAAGAGCTTCGCCAGCGCCGGCTCGGCGAGATATCCGGTGAGCAGCGCGGTGATCGTGATGCCGAGCTGCGCGCCGGAGAGCTGGAACGACAGCGCCTGCAGCGCGTCCCGGACCGTACGGGCCCGCCGGTCACCGGCCGTGGCGCGCTGGTCGATCTCCGCCCGGTCGACGGTCACCAGAGCGAACTCGGCGGTCACGAAGAACGCGTTGCCTGCGGTGAGCAGGACGAAGCCGAACAGTGGCAGGAGCGTGGTCACGAGCAGGCCGTCGATGGTCGGTTCACCTCGGCGACGATTCTCCCACGGCGGCGCACCCATCGCCGGTAGCGGGTCGCCCGTCGGGCGCGACTTCCGGCCGGCGACGGGTCCCGGCCGGCGACGGATGCCGGTCAGTCCCGGTCGGTGTCGGTGCCGGTCGTCGGGTGGCGGCCGTTGTGCCCGGTTGGCGGTGGCGGCCGGTGGGTACCGTCGGACCATGGCCAGCCAGATTCTCGCCGAGGAACTCGTCCTGCTGTCCTACGACCTGGACGGCCGCTCCCAGGTCAACGGGCAGTCCTTCGGGTACGGCCTGGCCGGTGCCGTCCTGCTGGACCTGGCTCTGGCCGGCCGGGTGGAGGTCGCCGACGGACGGGTGTCGGTGGTCGACCCGACCCCACTGGGTCATCCGGTGCTGGACGACGCGCTCGGTCGGATCGCCGCCGAGCGCCGACCGGCCCGGCCGAAGAGTCTGGTCACCCGGCTCAGCAAGGGCCTGCTCGAGCGAGTACTCGACGGACTGGTCACCGCCGGCGTGCTGGACCGCCAGCAGGACCGGATCCTCGGGCTGTTCCCACGTACCCGGTATCCGTCACCACACGGGGTGGAGCCGCCGGCCGAGACCGATGCCCGGCAGCGACTGACCCTCGCGGTGCTCTCCACCGGCCCGGTCGAACCGCGTACCGCGGCCCTGTGCGGCCTGGTCCGGGCGCTGGACATGGAACGCAGGGTCTTCCCGGACCAGCCCCGGCGACGGGTCGCGGCCCGGCTCAAGGAGATCAGCGCGGGCGACTGGGCGTCGGACGCCACCCGGCGGGTGATCCAGGAGATGCACGCGGCGACGATGGCGGCCATCACGGCCGCGACGGTCAGCGCCACCGTCGCCAGCTCGTAGGGCGGGTCACCCCGCCCGACCGCAGCTCACTGCCGGCGGCCCGGGTGGGGATTCCCCCACCTGCGGACTGGGGCAAACCCCCGGCAACCGGGTGGTTGTCGCCAGGGAGCTCCCAGCCGACGGCGCCTAACGTCGCTGCCATGACGGATCTCGCGTACACCTCGGCCGAGCCGCCCGGACCGACCGGCCTCGCCGGCTGGGCCACCCAGCTGATGGAGACCCTCGGCGCGCCCGGTGCCGGCCTGGCGGTGGCCCTCGAGAACCTCTTCCCGCCGCTGCCCAGCGAGGTGATCCTGCCGCTCGCCGGATTCGCGGCCGGGCAGGGTCGGATGAGCCTGTGGTCGGCGATCTTCTGGACCACCCTGGGTTCCGTGGTCGGCGCGCTCGCCCTGTACGGGGTGGGCGCGCTGCTCGGCCGGGACCGTACCCGGGCGCTCGCCGCCCGGCTCCCGCTGGTCAAGGTGGCCGACATCGACCGCACCGAGGCGTGGTTCGTCCGGCACGGCCGCAAGGCGGTGTTCTTCGGCCGGATGATCCCGGTCTTCCGCAGCATGGTGTCGATCCCCGCCGGGGTGGAACGGATGCCGCTGCCCACCTTCCTGCTCCTCACCACGCTGGGCAGCCTGATCTGGAACGGCGCGTTCGTGCTGGCCGGGTATCTCCTCGGCGACAACTGGTGGCGGGTCGAGGGGTACGCGGGGCTGCTGCAGAACGTGGTGATCGTCGGGGTGCTGGTGCTGGTGGGCTGGTTCGTACTGTCCCGGACGCTGCGGGCTCGGGCGGCGCGACGCGGGCGGCGTTAAGCGGGGTCCCCTGCTGTACCGAAAGCGATAACAGGGTGCCCTTCCTTTCAGTCGGGTTTCACCGAGCGGAGCAGCACGGTCGCGACGTCCAGCACCTCGACCTGATCGGCGACGCCCTTGCCGGTGACCCCGTCACCGATCATCGTGTAGCAGAACGGGCAGCCCACGGCGATGGTCCCGGCCCCGGTGGAGAGGGCCTCCTCGACGCGTTCGACGTTGATCCGCTTGCCGATCTTCTCTTCCATCCACATCCGGGCACCACCGGCGCCGCAGCAGAACGAGCGCTCGCTGTTGCGGGGCATCTCGGTGACGCCGGCCGGGGCTGATCCACCCCCGGCGGTGGCCGATCCGCCCCCGGTCGCGGTCGCGCCGTCACCGCCCCGGACGGCGGCGGTGAGCACCTCGCGGGGCGGGGTGAACACCCGGTTGTGCCGGCCGAGGTAGCACGGGTCGTGGTAGGTGACCCCGCCGTCCACCGGCTTGACCGGGGTCAGCCGGCCGGTGGCCACCAGGTGGGCCAGCAACTGCGTGTGGTGTACGACCTCGAACTCGCCACCGAGCTGGTCGTACTCGTTGCCGAGGGTGTTGAAGCAGTGCGGGCAGGTCGCCACGATCTTGCGCCTGCTCTTCTCCCGGTCCCCGAACGCCTCGTTGAGGGTCTCGACGTTCTGCTGGGCGAGCATCTGGAAGACGAACTCGTTGCCGATCCGCCGGGCCGGATCGCCCGAGCAGGTCTCGCCCTCGCCGAGGATCGCGAAGTCGACGCCCGCCTCGTGCAGCAGGGTGGCCACGGCCCGGGTGGTCTTCTTGGCCCGGTCCTCGAACGCGCCGGCGCAGCCGACCCAGAAGAGGTACTCGAAGTCCTCCACCTCGCCAACCCGGGGGACCTCGAAGTCGAGGCCCTTGGTCCAGTCCTCCCGGGTGTTCTGCGGGGCACCCCACGGGTTGCCCTTGTTCTCCAGGTTGCGCAGCATCACGCCGGCCTCGGACGGGAAGCTCGACTCGATCAGCACCTGGTAGCGACGCATGTCGACGATGTGGTCCACGTGCTCGATGTCCACCGGACACTGCTCGACGCAGGCGCCGCAGGTCGTACAGGACCACAGCACGTCCGGGTCGATCACCCCGCCCTCGTCGGACCCGCCGATCAACGGCCGGTTCGCCTCGGCGAGCGCGAGGACGTCCACGTGCGCGAGCTGGGCCTCGGTCGCCTTCTCCTCGCCGGTCAGGTCCTTGCCACCACCGGCCAGCAGGTACGGCGCCTTGGCGTAGGCGTGGTCCCGCAGGCTCAGTACGAGCAGTTTGGGCGAGAGCGGCTTGCCGGTGTTCCAGGCCGGGCACTGCGACTGGCAGCGACCGCACTCGGTGCAGGTGCTGAAGTCGAGCAGGCCCTTCCAGGTGAACTGCTCCACCTGGGCCACCCCGAACTGGTCGGACTCCGGGTCGGCCTCCTCGAAGTCCAGCGGCTTGCCGCCGGACATCATCGGACGCAGACCGCCGAGCCCGGAGGCGGGCGCGGGGTCGAGTCGGGGGTTGCGCTTGAAGTAGATGTTCGGGAACGCCAGGAACCGGTGCCAGGCGACGCCCATGGTGACGTTCAGCGAGATGACGATGAGCCACGTCATCGAGATCGCGATCTTCACGAGCGCGGTGACGCTGGCGCCCGACTCCGCGGCCGGCAGCACCGCGCCGACCGCGTGGCTGACCGGGGTGGCCCAGGCCGGGAACTCGAAGTGGTCGTTCGCGACCTTGAAGCCCCGGATGAGGAACCCGCAAACCAGGACCAGCAGCACGATCCACTCGACGAAGTAGCCCTGCCACATGGTCGAACCGGTGAACCGCGACCGCCCGCCCGGCCGGTTGGGCCGGTTGCGCAACCGGATCGCCATCAGCACCAGGATGCCGACCAGGCCGAGCACGCCGATGATCTCGGTAACCAGCCCGTAGACCACCCAGCCACCCAACAGCGGCAGACCGCCGGTGGGGGTGACGACCTCGAAGTACGCCTCGAGGACCAGCAGCGACAGCACGATGAAGCCGACCATCACCGTCCAGTGCGCGGCACCCACCACGCTCCAGCGGAGCATCCGGGTGTGCCCGAGGGTCTCGGTCAGCATCGTCCGGGTGCGGGTCGCGGGTTCACCGGATCGGGTCGGATCCGGCTGGCCGAGCCGGATGACCGAGACCATCTTCAGGACCGCGCGTGCCGCCAGCCACACCGCCACGGCGGTGATGGCGGCCGCGAGGGCCGTCGTGACGATCTGGACGCTGCCCATGCGATCCTCCGGTCTGCGAGGCGGCGAGCAAGAGTGACCGCGTTCGCGGTCACCGTTGCAGCCTACGCGCCGGGGTTACCGATCGGTAACGTGAGGAACCTCGCAGCCGGCGCCGGTACTTCCCGCCCACCTTAGAAGGCGGCACCGGAAAACGATCGGGCAGGTCCGAGCCGGGTCACGCCGTCCGTGACCGACCGGATCGACCACCGACCGGATCAACCACCGACCGGCGTCATCGCCAGCGGGACAGCAGGATCAGCGACGCCACCATGGCGCCGAAGCCCACGGCCAGGTTCCAGTAGTGCCAACTGGCCACCGGGTAGGCGGTCTCGGAAAGGTAGTAGACGACGAGCCAGCCGATGCCGGCCACGATCAGCGCCACGGCGGTGATCGGGAGCCAGATCGGGCTAGGCTTGCGTGTCGCCGCGGTGCTGGTCGGGCGGATGTCCGACGGCGGCGTGTACACCTTCTTCTTGCGGACCTGCGACTTGGGCACGACGCTCTCCTGAGGGGGTTACGACCTCGTCCGGCCTGACAACCGGGCGCGGGGGCGACGGTCCATGGCCAATAATATTCGAAGCTAGCGTAGTCGTGGTCGACGATTCAGGCCACGAACGGGACCGTACGAGTGCGGTCAGTGAGCAAGCAGCGCGATCTCGCCGACGATCGGTGAGCGGTCGGGAAGGGAAGCCTCGGTGGAATACACCTCCGGCGCCGCCTCGTGGCGCAAGGCGTTCCTGCGCGCCGGCGTCGGTCTGCTCCGCCGTCGTGGCCACCGCCGTACCGGCTGGTCCGTGGGGGTGCCGCTGATCGCGCTGGCCGCCGGGTTGCTGTTCACCACGAGCGCCACCACCGCCAGCGGTACGTCCTTGCGCGAGGACCGCAGTCCGCAACTCGCCCAGGTGATCGAGGAGCGGCGCCGGCAGGTCGCCGACAGCGAGGCGCAGGCCGCCGCGCTCCGCGCCGAGGTGGAACAGCAGACCGAGGCCCTGGCCGGTTCGGACGCGCCGATCGCGGCCCAACGCGACCGGGCGGCGGCCAACCGGCAGGCGGCCGGCTTCACCGCCCTGGCCGGTCCGGGCCTGGTTGTTGAACTCAACGACGCGCCCACCCGGCCCGACGGATCACTACCGCGCGGGGCCAGCAACGACGATCTGGTGGTCCACCAGCAGGATGTGCAGGCCGTGGTGAACGCGCTCTGGGCGGGCGGCGCCGAGGCAATGTCGATCATGGATGTCCGGGTGCTGGCCACCAGCGCCGTCCGGTGCGTGGGCAACACGCTGCTGCTGCACGGGCGGGTGTACTCGCCGCCATTCCGGATCAAAGCCATCGGCGACCCCACCCGACTGCGCCAGGCCCTTGCCGGCTCCGAGGGGGTTCGGGAGTTCAAGGACGCCGCCGAGCACTACCACCTCGGCTACTCCGAGACCGAGAGCCAGGTCCGGGTGCCGGCGTTCGAGGGGTCGAGCACCCTGCGCGAGGCGGTGGTGCCACGGTGAACCCGCCCACTGGCGACGCTGGACAGGAACCACCGGCCACCGGCACCGGATGGAAGCCACCGACCGACGGTGACCGGTCGGATCGCGACGGGAACCCCGACCGTCCCGCGCCAGCGGTCGGCGAGCCCGGGGACGCCAGCGCGCGGACCGGAGACGCCAGCGCGCGGACCGGGGATGTCGACGGGTGGACCGGGGATGTCGGCGGGTGGACCGACCGACGGGACGGCCGGCACCGCGCGGCGCACCTTGACGACCCCACCGAGGTGATCCCCCGAGTCGGCCCGTCCACCCCGGCCACGACCAGCTTGCCGATCGCCGGCCGGGCTCCCGCCGCTCCGGCCGAGGCCGGGCGTCCCGGTCCAGCCCGGGACGAACTCCCGATCGCCGGGCGTCCGCATCCCGCCCGCGACGAACGCCCGCCGGGGGGACCTCCCGAGCCCGCCCGCGCCGAAATTCCGGTCGTCGGGCGCCCCGGGCACACCGACCAGACGCGGCCCGAGCCGGTACGGATCGATCTGGCCCTGACCGACCCGGCCGGCATCCGGATCCCGGCCCGCGACGACCAGCCCACCGCCGGCCGGATCAGCCTCGGCCACGACCGACCGCCGGTCGCCGGTTGGACCGATCCCACCCCGGACGAAGCACCGGCTGCCGGCTGGACCAGCGTCACCCGGGACGAAGGGCCGACCGCCGGGCGCCCCAGCGCCACCCGGGACGAAGCACCGGCCGCCGGGCGCCCCAGCCCCAGCCCCAGCCCCAGCCCCAGCCCCAGCCCCAGCCCCAGCCACGATGAGCCTCCGGCCGCCGGACCCGCCCCGCTGTCCCGTCGGACCGCCACCGGGCCGCCGACCGCACCCCGCTCGGACGACGTACCCGGAGCGGATGAGCCGCCCACACCGCGGCCGGTCGGGCGCGGCGGCCGGCCCTTGGCACCCCCGCCGCCCTGGCCAGGGCGACCCGTGGCCGAGCCGGACAGCGGCGCGCAACCTCCGATACAGCGTTCGCTGGACGCCGGCCCGTGGCGGCTGGAGCGTCCGACTCCGCCGGTCACACCCTCCTGGTCGGCGCCGGAGACGGTTCCGCTCACCCCGGAAGGTGCGACCAGCCGGCCGATCCCGTCCGTCGGCCCCGACCGGAACGGGTTCACCACCCGGTCCGGTCCGGACCTCCCCGTGAACCATGGGCCCGGCCGGGATGCCTCGGTGAGTGATTCCGGTGGGGACCGGTCGCTGGCGGAACAGGCCAGCACGGACGGCACGCTCCCGATCCGACCGGGTTGGCCGAGACGGGCCGTCATACCCGGGGTGACGCCAACCGACCAACCCACGGTGGCCGACCAACCCACGGTGGCCGACCAACCCACGGTGGCCGGTCAACCCACGGTGGCCGACCAACGCACGCCAACCGTCGGCGCCGTACCTCAGCCGGCGACCAACCGCCCGGACACCGGCCAGTCAGGAACCAGCCACCCGGTCACCCGGGCACCGGGCGTCGATCCGGCGCCTCAACCGCCGTCCCGGATCGCGGCCGAGGCGGCGACGTCCATCATTCCGGTCGTCAAGCTCGAGTCGGACACGGCTGTCATCCCGGCCGTACCCGGGGCAGGAGACGGCGTCGGCACGCGACCGCCGGGTCCCGGTACGGCGAGCCGGGCCGGTACGACGAACCCGACCAGAACGACGAACCCGGCCGGAACGGCGAGCCCGGTCGGCGCCGTAAGTGCGGCCGGCGCAGTGAGCCCGCCCGGTGCGGACGGCGGTTGGGGGTGGCCCGAACCGGCCCGTGCCCGCGACCGGGACGACTCGACCGCGCTGCTGCCCACCGTGCCCGCGCGGCCACTGATGGTCAGCGACCAGACGGCGCTGATGGGTGCCGTGCCGGACGCACCGCCCCGGCCCGACGGGGCGGCCGGGGATGAGCCCGGCCCGGAGGCCGACCCGACTCCGAAGCGTGGCGAGGTGGTGGTCAAGCTCCGCCCCGAGCAGCTGCCCGAGGGCTACAAGAGCGTCTACTCCGAGCTGACCCGGCCGACCGTGGGTTCCCGGATCCGCGCCGGCATCCGGATCGCGGGCGAGCTGCTGATCACGTTCGGCGTGGTGGTCCTGCTCTTCGCCGGGTACGAGGTGTGGGGCAAGTCGGTCATCGTCGACTCGCACCAGCGTGACCTCGACAACCAGTTGGCTCAGGAATGGGCACCGGATCCCACGGTGGGCCCGACCCGCCCCAGCCCGAAGCCCTTCGTTCCGGTCGAAGGAAAGCCCGTGGCCGGGCTCTACATCCCCAAGTTGGACAAGAACTGGGTGGTGGTGGAGGGGGTGACCAAAGACGACATCCGGTACGCGCCGGGTCACTACCCGGACACCGCCCTGCCCGGCCAGGTCGGCAACTTCTCGGTGGCCGGCCACCGGCTCGAGGCTATCTTCTGGCGCCTGGACGAGCTGCGCGACGGGGACGTGATCGTGGCCGAGGGCCGCAACGACTGGTACATCTACCGGGTCTCCAGCACCGAGATCGTGAGTCCCACCCAGGTGGAGGTGGTGGCGCCGGTGCCCGGAAAGCCCAATGCCAAGCCGACCCGACGGATGTTGACGCTCACCACCTGCAACCCGAAGTTCCACAACTACCAACGGCTGATCGTGCATGCCGAGCTGGACCGCACCCAGCCCAAGTCGGCGGGCCGGCCGGCGGAGCTGAGAGGCTGAGACCATGTACCGGTGGATCTGGCGGCACCTACCGTTCGGCCTGCCCGGCCGGCTGGCCGGGTCGGTGCTGCTGACCGCGGCGGCGGTTCTGCTGCTGTGGTTCGTGGTCTTCCCGTGGGCCGAGCCGCTGCTGCCGTTCGACGACGTCCAGGTGACCCAGAACGGCGACACCACCGAGAGCGGCGATCCGGGGCTGCAGGTGTCGCCCGTGGCCACTCCCACGGGCGACGACTACGACCTGCCCTACCCCACCGACAGGGACGACCGGCCGCCATCCGGGCAGCCGCTGCCCAGCTGACCGGCGGTTGAACCGGTGCGCATCCTCGTCATCGACAACTACGACTCGTTCGTGTTCAACCTCGTGCAGTATCTCGGCCAGCTCGGCGCCGAGTGCGACGTACGGCGCAACGACGAGATCACGCTGGCCGAGGTCGGTCGGGCCGGCGCTGCCGGGGTGCTGCTCTCGCCGGGCCCGGGCTCGCCGGACCGGGCGGGCATCTGCCTCGACCTCATCCGGGAGTACGCCGGCAAGCTGCCACTGTTCGGTGTCTGCCTCGGCCACCAGGCGATCGGAACGGCGTTCGGCGCCACCGTGACCCGGGCGCCCGAGCTGCTGCACGGGATGACCTCGCCGGTCCGGCACACCGGCACCGGGGTGCTGGCGGGCCTGCCGGACCCGTTCACCGCCACCCGGTACCACTCGCTGGCCGTGCTCCGCGAGACACTGCCGGCGGAGCTTGAGGTGACCGGCTGGACCGGCTCCGGCGTGGTGATGGCGCTGCGCCACCGCACCCTGCCGATCGAGGGTGTGCAGTTCCACCCCGAATCGGTGCTCACCCAGGGTGGTCACCTGATGCTGGCGAACTGGCTGGCCGCCTGCGGTCTCCCCGAGGCGCTGGACCGGGCGCCGGCGCTGGCCGCCGAGGTGGACGAGCGCCGGTTGACCGCCTTCGTGACCGCCTGACCGTTGATCCCGGCCGGTCAGTAGCGGCCTGACCGCTGGTCGCGGCCCCCGGTCAGTAGCGACCCGGTGGCATGGTGGGGATCACGCCGCCGCCGTTGCCGGGTGTGCTCGGCGACGCGGTGCCGGTTGGCGGCGAAGACGGCTCATCGGTCTGCTCGACCGGCGCCTGGTCCACGGTGATGGTGATCCGGCTCGACGTCTTGACCTTCTGGTTCGCCGACGGGTTCTGGTCGGAGACGTTGCCCGCGTTGTCGGCGACCACGTCCCCCTTCTTGGTCCGGATGTTGGTGAAACCGGCCCCCTTCAACGTGGCGACCGCCTCGGCCTCGGACATCCCGACCACGTTCGGCACGACCTTCTGATCACCGCTGGAGACCTTGACCGTGACGGTGTCACCCTTCGCGATCTTGGTACCCGCCACCGGGTCGAGCCCGACGACGCGGCCCTCCGACTCCGAGCTGGAGACGTTGTCCCGCTTGACCGTGAAGCCCCGGTCCTTCAGCTCCCCCTCCGCGAATTCGTACGTCGACCCGACCAGATTGGGGACCTCCACCTCGGGCTTACCGCCGCAGATCGTCACGGTGACCGTCTGCTGTCGTTCCGTCCGGGTGCCGGCCCCCGGGTTCTGGCCGGTGACCTTGCCCTTGGTGCAGTCGTCGGTGAACGCCTGCGGGCCGAACTGCGCCTTCAGGCCCGACTTGGACAGCTCGTTCTGGGCCTGCGCCTGGGTCATCCCGGACAGGTCCGGCACGTCCACCCGCTTGCGGTCGGCGTTGGTCAGCAGCAACGCCGCGACCAGCGCCACCACCGCCAGCACGCCCACGGCGCTCAGCACGGCCATCACCCAGGCCGACGCCCGGCGCCGCTGGGCGTCGCCGACCCGGGTCGAGGCCGGTGGGCGGACCGGCTGCTGGCCGGGGCGGGTGATGGTGGTGGGCGCCGCCGCCATCGCCATGGTTTCCTCGGTGGGCATCACCGGGGTGGCCATGACCGGCCGGCCGGCCGCGGCGCGGAGCAGGTCCGCGCGCATCTCACCAGCGCTCTGGTACCGGTTGAGCGGGTTCTTGGAGAGCGCTTTCAGTACGATCGCGTCGATCGGCGGCGTCACGTCCGGGTTGATCGAGCTGGGCGACGGCGGGTCCTCCCGGACGTGCTGGTACGCCACGCTCACCGGGCTGTCACCCACGAACGGCGGGTGCCCGCAGAGCAGCTCGAACAGCACGCAGCCGGCCGCGTACACGTCGGACCGGGCGTCGACCGCCTCGCCCCGGGCCTGCTCCGGGGAGAGGTACTGCGCGGTGCCGATCACCGCGCTGGTCTGCGTCATCGTGGTGGCACCGCTGGCCAGAGCCCGCGCGATGCCGAAGTCCATGACCTTGACCTGGCCGTTCAGGGTGAGCATCACGTTTCCGGGCTTGATGTCCCGGTGGATGATCCCGTGTCGGTGGCTGAACTCCAGGGCCGCGCACATGTCGGCGGTGATCTCCATGGCCCGCCGGGGCATCAGCCGCCCCTCGGCGGCCAGCACCTCCTTGAGGGTGCGGCCGTTGACGAACTCCATGACGATGAACGGCAGGGTCTCGCCGGTCGGCCCGATCTCCTCGCCGGTGTCGTACACGGCCACGATGGCCGGATGGTTGAGCGAGGCGGCGTTCTGTGCCTCCCGCCGGAACCGCATCTGGAAGGTGGCGTCCCGGGCGAGGTCGCTGCGCAGCATCTTGATCGCGACATCCCGGCCGAGCCGCAGATCGCGCCCACGGTGCACCTCGGCCATGCCGCCGTAACCCAGCAGCTCGCCGACCTGATACCTGCCGCCCAGCAGGCGGGCCTGGGCCGTCATCTCGTCTGTCGTCCTTCGCTCGTCTGGTCATCGCCGGTGGACAGCGCCTGCTCCACCCGACGGTACGGCGTTCGGCCGATTTCGTCGCCTCCGCCGCCGGCACGCCACGCCGTGACGGACGCCGGCCGGGGCAGTGACCCGGTCGACAGTTCCTGCTTCCGAAGGTAGGAGATCACGCCCGAGCAGAGCAGCACCAGCAGGACCACCACGATAGCGAGCACGATCCAGAACGACCGACGGCCGGCGTCGACGCCGGCCGGGGTCGGCACCGGACGGGCCACCCCGGCCGCCCGGGGCGGCTGCTGCCCGGGCCGGGACACCGGGGCGGCGCCGCGATTCTGCGTACCGGCCTGGTCACCGCCGGCCATCGACGACCGCTGACCGGCCGCGACCGGCGGCCGGGAGTTCCCGGCGGTCGGTGGCCGCGCACCGGCCGGACCCGCGAGCAGCGGCGGACGCGGCGCGGCACCGTTCAACGACGGCGGACGCGGGCTCGCGGTGCCACTCGACGCCGGCGGACGCGGCGCGGCACCGTTCAACGACGGCGGACGCGGGCTCGCGGTACCGGTGATTCGGGGAGCGCTGACCGGCGCGTTCGCCGCGACGGGCGAGCCGGTCGGGCCCGCCGGTGGCCGCGCCGAGCCGGTGGCCGGCGGGTAACCGCGCCCGGCGCCGACGGGTGACCCGGGCGCGATCGCCGCAACGCCGGCCGGCGGCGCGGAACTCGGTCGCAGCGGATGCTGGGAGGTCAGACCACCGGCCGCCTGCCGGGCGACCGAGGCCAACGCGGCGGCGGTCGGCCAACGCGCGCCGGGGTCCTTGGCCATCGCGCGCTCCACGATGCCCCGCACCTGCGGCGGGCAGTCGCTGGGCAGCGGGCGCGGGGTGTCCCGCACGTGCTTCATGGCGATTTCGAGCGGGTTGTCGCCCTCAAAAGGCCGCCGTCCGGCCAGACACTGGTACGCGACCACGCCCAGGGCGTACACGTCGGAGGTGGCCGTGGCCACCCCACCGGTGGCCTGCTCCGGCGAGATGTACGAGGCGGTGCCCAGCACCGCACCGGCCGCCGTGAGCTGACCGACCAGATCGGACCGGGCGATGCCGAAATCGATCAGCACCAGCGTGCCGTTCGGCCGGACCAGCAGGTTCCCCGGCTTCAGGTCCCGGTGCACGATGCCCTTGTCGTGCGCCGCCTGGAGCGCGTCGGCCGCCTGCGCCACCAGCGCCATCGTGCGGGCCGGGGTGAGCCGGCCGACCCGGCTGAGCGTCCGGGACAGCGCGTCGCCCTCGACATGCTCCATCACCAGGAAGGCGATCTGCTGGTCGCTGCCGTAGTCGTACACGTCGACCACGCCCGGATGGTTGATGGTCGCCATGGTCCGAGCCTCGCCACGGAACCGCTCGGCGAACCCGGGCTCGTCCAGCAGCGCCGGGAGCAGCACCTTGACCGCCACCGTACGCCCGAGCACCTCGTCGATGCCGCGCCAGACGTCGCCCATGCCGCCGCCGGCGATCCGTTCGTCGAGCCGGTAGCGGTTGCCGAGCTGCATGCCGGGGCTGAGGATCACTTGCCACCCCGGTCCTTGACGATCGCGCTGAAGATCTGCTGCGCGATCCGGGCCGCCTCGCCGCTGCCGCTGTCGCCGGCCCGCTCCAGCAGGACGCAGACCGCCGAGATGGGCTGCCCGTCCTTCATCAGGAAGCCGATGAACCAGCCGTGCGGCGGAACACCCGGGGCGTTCTCGGCGGTACCGGTCTTGCCGCCCACCGTGTAGTTGGCGATCCGTGCGTTCTTGCCGGTGCCGTTCTCGACGACGCTGATCATCATGTCCCGCAGGTCGCTGGCGACCTGGGGACCGACCGGCTGCCGTAGCTGCTTCTGGCTGGCCGTGTAGTAGTTGGTGGTCCGGTCCGGGCCGATGAGCTGCTGCACCAGGTAGGGCCGCATCTGGCTGCCCCCGTTGGCCACCGTCGCGGCGATCAGCGCGCCCTGCATCGGGGTCATCCGGACATCCCGCTGGCCGATCGCGGACTGCCCGATCGCGCCCGGATCGTCCCGCCCGTCGGGGCCCTGCATGGTGCCGGTCTGGCTGGCCGCCACCGGCAGCCCGCCATCGTCGAGTTGGCCGACGGTCAGATCCTCCTGGCCGAACCCGAACGCCTGCGCCTTCTGCTTCAGCACGGTCGAGCCGAGCTTCACGCCGAGCCGGGCGTAACCGGTGTTGCACGACTCGGTCAGCGCCTGGATCAGCGTGACCTGGTCCTCCGGGCAGATCGAGCCGACCTCGTTGCGGATGTCGGCGCCCGAGCCCGGCGGACGGTAGACCGGGCCGGCCTGGATCTTGCTGTCCTTGGTGTAGCCGTTCTCCAGCGCCGCCGCCGAGTCGATCACCTTGAAGGTCGACCCCGGTGGCAGGGTCTCGGTGAGCGCCCGGTTGAGCAGCGGCTTGTCCGCGTCCTTGTCGAGCTGGTTGTAGGCCGCCTGCGCCTTGTCGGTGTCGTGGCTGGCCAGCGGGTTCGGGTCGAAGCTCGGCATCGACACGAGGGCCTGGATCGCCCCGGTCCGCGGGTCCAGGGCCACGGCGGCGCCCTTGTCGACGCCCAGGCGGTTGTCGGCCAGCCCGTTGAACGCCGCCTCCTGCGCCCGCTTGGAGATGGTCAGCACCACGTTGCCGCCGGCCGTCTCGGTTCCGGTGAACAGGTCGCGGACCCGGTCGGCGAAGAGCCGGTCGCTGGTGCCGGCGAGGAAGTCGTTCTCGCTGTGTTCGATCCCGGTGGCGCCCAGGTTGACCGGCTTGTAGCCGAGCACGTGCGCGTACCGTTCGCCCTGCGGGTAGGTCCGGGTGAACCGCAGCTCGCCGCCGGTGTCCTTGCTGGTGGCCAGCGCCGTACCGCCGGCCTCGATGTTGCCGCGCTTGCGCTCGTACTCGGCCACCTGGACCCGGCCGTTGTACGGGCTGGTGCGGTACTCGTCGGCCTTGTACGCCTGCACCCAGTTGAGGTTCGCGAACAGCAGGCCGAAGAGGATCAGGACGACCACGCCGACCTTGCGGAGCGGTGCGTTCACGGGCGGATCACCTCCGTGGGCGCGCCGTGCAGCTTCGCGGGCACCGCCGAACCACCGGAGGTGCGGGCGACCGGGGCCGGGTTGACCGGCCGGCGGGCCGCGTCGGAGACCCGCAGCAGGATGGCGACGAGCAGCCAGTTGGCCATCAACGACGAGCCACCGGCGGACATGAACGGCGTGGTCTGGCCGGTGAGCGGGATCAGCTTGCTGATGCCGCCGACGATCACGAAGACCTGGAGGCCGAGGGTGAAGGCCAGACCGCCGGCCAGCAGCTTGCCGAACGAGTCCCGGACCGCCAGCGCCGCCCGCAGCCCCCGCTCGACCACCAGCAGGTACGCCACCAGCAGCGCGGTGAGGCCGAACAGGCCGACCTCCTCACCCAACCCGGCGAAGATGAAGTCGTTCTGCACCTCGGGAATCTTCAGCGGCTGCCCGCCGCCCGGGCCCGCCCCGAACAGACCTCCGGTGCCCAACCCCAGCAGACCCTGCACGAGCTGGTAGCCCTTCTCGTACGGGTCGTTGAACGGGTCGAGCCAGATCTCCGCCCGGACGTAGAAGTTGGCGAACGGGCCGCCGACGGTGCCGCCGAGGAAGTACGCCAGGAAGGCGCCGCCGAAGAACAGCAGCAGACCGATGATCAGCCAGCTGGACCGCTCGGTGGCGATGTAGAGCGTCACCACGAACATGCCGAAGTAGAGCAGCGACGTCCCGAGGTCCTTCTCGAAGATCAGCACGAGCAGGCTGAGCATCCAGACGCCGACGACCGGACCGAGGTCCCGGCCGCGCGGGAAGTCGATCCCGAGGAAGCGCCGGCTGGCCAGCGACAGCACCTCGCGCTTACGGACCAGGTAGTACGCGAAGAACGCCAGCAGGGCCAGCTTGGCGAACTCACCGGGCTGGATCGAGAAACCGCCCACCCTGATCCACAGCTTGGCGCCGTAGATCTCGGAGTACCGCGCGGGCAGCACCGCCGGGATCATCACCAGGATGATGCCGGCGAGGCCGAGCGTGTAGGCGTACCGGGAGATCGACCGGTGGTCCCGGACCAGCAGCAGGAGGCCGGCCGCCAGCGCCACGGCGATCAGGGTCCAGAGCAGCTGCCGGCCGCCCAGTCCCGCGAAGATGGACACGTGTTCCCGGTCCGTCGGCTCGGCCTTGGCCAGGTCGAGTCGGCGCAGGAAGCCGACCCCGATGCCGTTCAGCAGGGCCACCGCCGGCACCAGCACGGGATCGGCGTACGGCGCCAGGAACCGGTTGACCACGTGCAGGCCGAGGAAGAAGGCCGCCAGCACCGCCATCGGGACCCAGAAATCCGGCCGCAGGGTGCCCAGCACGGTCACCTCGACCGTCGCGGAGTACCCGGCGACCAGCAGCAGGGCGAAGACGAGCAGGGCCAGTTCGGCGTTACGCCGCGACCGGCCCTCCCGCAGCCGAGGCTGCTCGCCGGTGCCCGTGACGGGCGCCGCGGATCCAGCCTGGCCGCTCATCGGTCGTCCCAGAGGTAGCTGTGAGCCACACTCACTCCACCGACCGGCAACCGGCCGGGTCGTTGGCCGGTGGGTTCGAGGCGGACGGCGTCGCGTCCGGCGTGGCGCTCGGGATGTTGCTGGGCCCGCCGGTCCCCGACGACGCGCTGGGGCTGACGGTCCGGCCCGGTACCGCCGTCGCGATCGCGGTCGCGCCGCCGGACCCGCTGGGCGTCACGGTCGGCGTCGGCACCACACCGGTCGGGCTGGGCGGGCAGATCGGCTTGAGGTTGGAGTTCGTCGGGTCGTCGCTGGTCAGGTCGGCCAGTCGCCGCTCGGCGTCCGACTCGCTATCGGCCTGGATGCCCAGCCTGACCTGATCCTGGGCCGCGGTGGTCAGGTCGTCGAGCCTGGTCCCGCTGGTGGCGTGCACGTTGGACAGGTCCAGGCCGGCGACCTGGCCGGGGATGCCCTGGAAGACCGCGAGCTGCCCCTCCTCGGTGGCGCCGACGTAGTACTGCCGCTGGGTGTACGTCCAGCCGCCCCACACCCCGCCGCCGAGCAGGCCGAGCAGCACGATCAGCAGCACCGCGGTCCGGACCGGATGCCGGCGCGGACGTTCGGGCTCGTCGTCCCGGGCACCCGGGTCGGTCGGCTGCTCGGGCGCCGCCGGACGCGGTGGGGACAGCGCCGAGGCCCGCGCGGCCGGGGTGGAACTGTCGGCGGAGGTGGCCATGCCCCGGTCCCGGGCCGCGGCCCCGCCCACGATGGGCGCCGCCTCCATGATGTCCTGGTCGGTGGCGTCGGCCACCACGACGCTGATGTTGTCCGGACCGCCGCCGCGCAGCGCCAGCTGCACCAGCCGTTCCACGCACTGCTGCGGGTCGGTGAACTCCCGCATGGCGTCCCCGATGGTCTCGGCACTGACCACGCCGGACAGGCCGTCGCTGCAGATCATGTACCGGTCGCCGGGCAGCACCTGCCGGACGGAGTACTCGGGGTCGATGTCCCGGCCGTCGAGGGCCCGGGTGAGCAGTGACCGCTGCGGGTGACTGCTCGCCTCCTCCATGCTGATCCGGCCCTCGTCAACCAGCATCTGGACGTACGTGTCGTCCTTGGTGATCTGGCTGAACTCGCCGTCACGCAGCAGGTACGCCCGCGAGTCACCGACGTGCACCATGCCGATCTTGCTGCCGGAGAAGAGCACCGCGGTCAGCGTCGTGCCCATCCCCTCCAGCTGCGGATTGGCGTCGACGGTGTCCCGGAGTTGTTGGTTGGCGGTGTCGACGGCCGATCGCAGGGCGTCGACCAGGGCATCGCCCGGGACGTCCTCGTCGAGGGGAGCCATCGCACCGATCACGATGTTGCTGGCGACGTCACCGGCGGCCATGCCGCCCATACCGTCCGCAACGGCTAGTAGCCGCGGACCGGCGTAGACGGAGTCCTGGTTCCCGTCTCGGATCAGTCCGCGGTCGCTGTGGGCCGCATAACGCAGGGTCAGAGTCATGGCCGTAATTCGAGAGAGGTGCGGCCGATCCGGATCGGCACACCGAGGGGGACGGGGGTCGGTCCGGTGACCTTAGCGCGATCGAGATAGGTGCCGTTAGTTGAACCGAGGTCCTCGACGAACCACTGGCCGTTGCGCGGCACCAACCGGGCATGTCGGGCGGAGGCGTAGTCGTCGGTGATGACCAGGGTGGAATCCTCCGCCCGGCCGATGGTGATCTGTGCCTCGCCGAGGGTGATCCGGGTGCCGGCGAGTTGACCGGCGGTCACCACCAGCTGATGGGCCGCCCGGCCCTTCTTGACCTTGGCTGGCCGGTTGGGACCGGCCGTGGTCGCCCCGACCCCGCGGGGGGCGGCGACGAGTCGGCTGGACCGGGCGCCGGCGAACAGATCCCGACGGATCACCCCGACCACCGTGAACACGAAGATCCACAGCAGGATGAGGAAGCCGAACCGGGCGACGGTGATGACGAAGGCGGGCAAGACCGTTAGCCGTCCACGCGGAACGTGAGCGTGGTGGTCCCGAGCTGGATCATGTCGCCGGGGTTCAGGGCCACCGCCGAGACCCGCTGGCCGTTCACCATGGTGCCGTTGGTCGAGCCGAGGTCGGTCAGCACCACCTGGGCGCCGTCGAAGTCGAGCCGGGCGTGCCGGCGGGAGATCCCGACGTCGGGCAGCCGCAGGGTGGCCTGGTCGCCCCGGCCGATCACCGTCGAGCCCATCTGCAACGGGTAGGTGCGCCCGTCACCGGAGACCAGCCGGATGTTGCGACCGCCCTGTCCCGGTGGGGGACCGTAGCCACCACCCTGGTCGTACGCGGGGTACTGCGGTGGCGCGTCGTAACCCTGATGCTGCACCGGGGCGACGTCGCCGCCGGTGTAGACCTCGGCGGTGACCCGGAACATCCCGGTGTCCAGTCCGTCGCCCCGCTCGATCTCGACGATGACGTCGCCGTACACCGTCCACGCCTGCTCGCCGATGAACTCGGCCTGCGACTGCGCCAGCTCCTGGGCGAGCGCGGCGGCGTACGGCGCCAGCCGGCTGTGGTCGTACGGCGAGAGATCGATCACGTAACGGTTCGGCACCAGGGTGCGCCCACCGGCGAGTATCGCCTTGTGGGCCTCGGCCTCCCGCTGCATGGCGTTCAGAATCTCGACGGGGTGCACGACCCCCTTGAACACCTTCGCGAAGGCTCCTTCGACCAGGCCTTCCAACCGCTTCTCAAAGCGCTGCAGCACGCTCACCGGCTCCTCCTCGGGTCCCGAGGACATGATGGTATCCGGCCGGGGCGCGCGCAGCTCATACGCCGCTCGGCCGACTGCTGACCGGCCTGTCCTGAGGGCCGGGGCTGTCGTGCTACTCTTCCATCCGCCGCGGCCGGAAGCGACCGCGGTGCACGGGAAGCAGCGTAATATGTCCGGACCCCCGGTGATCGGGCGGGTCGGGGACATGCTTACACTCGGTCCCGGCGCTGTGCCACGGGGAAGTGGCGGAATGGCAGACGCGCACGGTTCAGGTCCGTGTGCCCGAAAGGGCGTGGGGGTTCAACTCCCCCCTTCCCCACCAGCGAGAAAGGCTCCGCGGTCGCGGAGCCTTTCTTCATGTCGGGGCCAGCTCGCCGGCGGGTTATGCTCCGATGGTTGTCCCGCACCCGACCCAGGAGTTATGTGTGAGTGTCGCGTTGGTGACCGGTTCCGGCGGCCTGATCGGCGCGGAGGCCGTCCGCCATTTCGCCCGGCTGGGTATGGATGTGGTGGGCATCGACAACGACATGCGCCGCTACTTCTTCGGTGAGGACGGCTCCACCGCCGGCAACCTGCGGCGGCTGGCCGCCGAACTCGGCCCGGCGTACACCCACTTCGCCACCGACATCCGGGACCGGGACGCCCTGGAGCAGGTGTTCAAGAAGTACGGGTCGGACATCTCGGTCGTCATCCACACCGCCGCCCAGCCGAGCCACGACTGGGCCGCCAAGGAGCCGCTGACCGACTTCGACGTGAACGCGGTCGGCACCCTGAACCTGCTGGAGAACACCCGCCAGCACGCGATCGAGGCACCGTTCATCTTCTGCTCCACGAACAAGGTGTACGGCGACCGCCCGAACAGCCTGCCGCTGGTCGAGCGGGAGACCCGGTACGAGCTGCCCGAGGACCACCCCTACCACCAGGGCATCACCGAGGACATGTCGATCGACGGGTGCCTGCACTCGATCTTCGGGGTCTCCAAGGTCGCCGCCGACGTGGCAGTGCAGGAGTACGGCCGGTACTTCGGGATGCGCACGGCCTGTTTCCGGGGCGGCACGCTGACCGGCCCGGCGCACGCCGCCGCCGAACTGCACGGCTACCTGGCCTACCTGATGCGTGCCGTGATGGAGGGCCGGACGTACAACCTCTTCGGCTACAAGGGCAAGATGGTGCGGGACGCCATCCACTCGCACGACGTGCTCACCGCGTTCGAGGCGTTCTTCCGCAACCCCCGCTCCGGCGAGGTCTACAACCTCGGCGGTGGCCGGCACTCCAACGCCTCACACATCGAGGCGTTCCGGATCGCCGAGGAGATCAGTGGCCGGGAGGCCCGGATCAACTACATCGAGCAGAACCGGACCGGCGACCACCAGTGGTACATCAGCAACATGACCCGGTTCGAGGAGCACTACCCGGGCTGGAAACTCACGTACGACGTACCGATGATTCTCCGGGAGATGTACGAGGCCAACGCCGAGACCTGGGTGTCGAAGGCGTGACCGGCCGGGGGAAGCACAACGTCCTGGGTGTCCTGGTGGACGCCGTGGACTACGACACCGCGACCGAGCGGGTGCTGGCCGCGGCCCGGGACCGCCGGCCGTTCGCGCTGACCGCGCTGGCCGTACACGGCGTGATGACCGGGGTGCAGGATCCGCCGCACAACGCCCGGCTCAACTCGTTCGACCTGGTCACCCCGGACGGCCAGCCGGTCCGCTGGGCGCTGAACCTGCTGCACCGCGCCGGGCTCACCGACCGGGTGTACGGACCCACGCTGACGCTGCGCGTCCTGGCCCGGTGCGCCGACGAGGGCCTGCCGGTCTACCTGTACGGCTCGACCGAGCCGACCCTGGCCCGGCTGGTCCCGGCGCTGGAGCGGATGTTCCCGGCGCTCAAACTCGCCGGTGTGGAGCCGTCGAAGTTCCGTACGGCGCAGCCGGGCGAGGATGTCGAGATCGCCGACCGGATCCGCTCCTCCGGCGCTCGACTGGTGCTCGTCGGGCTCGGCTGCCCCCGCCAGGAGGTGTTCGCGTACGCGATGCGACCCCTGCTGGACATGCCGTTGCTGGCCGTGGGCGCGGCCTTCGACTACCACGCCGGCCTGCTCCGCACCCCGCCGCCATGGATGCAGCGCGTCGGTCTGGAGTGGCTGTGGCGACTCGGGCTGGAACCCCGCCGCCTCTGGCGCCGGTACGTCATCCTCAACCCCGTGTTCCTGGCCCGACTGGCCGCGCAGCGGACCGGGCTGTGGTCGGCGACGCCACCGCCCCCGGCCGCCGACCGCCTCAGCACCTTCCCCGTCTGAGAGGTAGGGAAGGGCACCTTCTTATCGCTTTTTGTATAGGAAGGGGCCCCGCTCAACTCCAGCCACGCGCGATCGCCCGGCGACGGTCGTTCGGCCGGACGACCGTCGCTGTCCCCTACGGGCGAGATCTGCGGGCGGATCGGGGGTCCGTCCCCGATGTCGGGCGCGTCGCGGTACACCAGGCTGCTGGCATGGACGCCAAGCTGGTCGTGGTACTCACCCTCGGTGCGGGCTGGCTCGCCACCGGGCTTCTCCTGGACGGCCTGCCACGACGCCGTACCGCCCGCTCGCTGGCCCGGCACGCCGGCACGCTGTCCGGGGTGGTCATCGCCGGCGCGCTGACGACGGCCGGCACGCTGCTGTGGCTTCTCGGCGTCCCGGGCGGACCGGCCGGAGCCGCGCTCGCGCTGCCCGCCCTGCCGATCCTGCTGGTGACGCTGCGCACCCTGCCCCGGCTGCGCGGGCTGCGGTCCGGCGCCGGCGCGCTGTCCCGATTGCCCGACGCACCGCTGCCCCCGGGGCTGCGCGCGTCCGCCGCACATCCGCTGGTGGCACTTCCCGCCCAGCTCACCGGCCTGGCGATCCTGCCGGCGGCGGTCGTCGACCCGACCGCCGCGCCGACCGCCGGCCGGCTGCTCGGGCCGCTCCTCACCGCAGCGGTACTCGCCACGGTGGCCATCGGCATCCGACACGCTCTCCGGCACAGCCGGTTGACGGACCCGGCCCGGACACTGGTCCCGGCCCGGACGCTGGTCCCGGCCCGGACGCTGGTCCCGGCCCGGGCGCCGGAAGCGGACGGGCCGATCCCGTACCGGACCGGCCGGACGACCGGGCCGAACACCGAGCCGGTACGGCGATCCACGGTGACCGGGTCTTCGTCAGCGGGGGGACCCGACGGTGCCGCCCCCCTGTGCGTAGAGCAGGTCGAGGATCGCCCTGGTGGCCTCGAACCAGCGGTCGAGCCACTCCGGCGACGGGGTGCGGCCCTTGGGGGGCAGTTCCATCAGCAGGCCGCGTAGCAGCGGGTGCTCCACCAGGGGCTCGGACGCGGTGACTGACCAGTCGGCCGGCTCGAACACCGGCTCGGTCAGCCCGGCCATGCTCAACGGCGCCGGGCTGCCCGCGTCGGGGACCGGCACCGCGTCCCGGCCGGCGTCCTGAACCGGCAACGGCGCCTCGGTCAGCACGCTGTCCCGGCGGGCACCGCGGTACTTGCCACCGAAGCGCTCCGATTTGGCCGATCCGTTGCCCAGATTCTCCGATTCGATCGTCATGGGTCTCGCCCTCGCTCGGTGCTCGTAACCCGCGAGCGGGTTGGCCGGCCCACGCCGCGCCGCCTGGTACAACGACGCGACACACGGGCAGCCACGCCGCATCCCGCAACATTACTCAACGTGTCGATACGATGACGAGTGGTCGATCTGGAACGACCGACGCGGTCACCTCCGGCCTGGGGCCGCTGGTGACCGCGTCGGGACCGACCGCAGCGTGGCGATCGATATCTGTCTGTCGTACGGGGGGAATTCAGGTCAGTTCAGGTCGAACTCGCCGTCCTTGGCGCCACCCACGAAGGCGTCCCACTCGTCCGGCGTGAAAACCAGGGCCGCGCGGTCCGGGTTCTTCGAGTCGCGTACCGCGATGGCACCACCCACAAAGGCGACCTCGACACAGTTGTCGCAGTTGGGGCCGCTACGTGAACTCTTGTACCAGGCGGCGTGACTCAGGTCGACGCGGAAACCTTTGGTCTCCACTTCCACGATGGCTCCTCTGCCAGTTTCGCGATCAAGGCGGCGGACTCCTCCGGGGGAATAGCCGCCGCTCGGATGTGATCGAAAATGAAGATGTACTTCTGCAACTCGTCGTTCTTCTCCAAGAAGAGTCCACCGGTCGCGTTCTCGGCGTACACGACGTCGGGATCGCCCGCCTCCGGAAAGTCGAGGATCGTGAACGTGCCGTCCATCCCCGCGTGCGCTCCGGCCCCGAACGGCAGGATCTGGAGCGTCACGTTGGGCATTTCGGCCGCCTCGACCAGCCGGGTCAGCTGGGCCTGCATCACCGCGTCCCCGCCCACCGGTCGACTCACTACCGCCTCATCCAGCACCACCCATAGTTCGATCGGATCGTCCTGGCTCAGTAACGACTGACGACCCAATCGGACACGGACTCGCTGGTCGACTTCTTCGTCCGAGATATCTGGCCGGGCGGCTCGGATCATCGCCTGGGCGTACTCCTGGGTCTGCAACAGGCCGGGAACGACCTGCTGCTCGTACGCCCGGATCGAGCTGGCGGCGGCCTCCATTCCGACGTACGCGCCGGTCAGCACCGTGCTGTACGGATGCCACCAGCCCTTCTGTCGGGCCTCGCGGGCGATCTGCACAAGCTCGTCGCTCTCCTCGCCGACGACCCCGTAGATGCGCAGCATGTCGCGTACGTCCCGGGGAGTCGCTGAGGTGTGGCCGGTCTCGATGCGAGAGATCTTGGAGGCGGAGCACTCGAGTTCGTCGGCCACCGCCTCGATCGTGATACCCGCCCCCTCGCGTCGGCGGCGCAGTTCCGCACCGAGTCGTCGGCGGCGGATGGTGGGGCTCCGGCGCTCGGTCACCCGCGTCACCTCCGGTCGATCGCGCGGTGGGCGGCAACCCGACCGAGGGCGCGACGTCGATCGGCGGGCTGTCGTCGCCGGGCCGACCGATTACACAGTCAGCCGGTATGACGACGGAAGGTTGGTGCAAGTCTGCCGCGTCTCTGGCGGGCAGTTCAAGCATTTGGCCGCGCGGCGGCAAATCTCGTGCAGATACTGACATGCAACTTGCATTGATCATGTTAACCAGGCAGGCTTTGCGTATGCACGACGTCACTCCGCGTTTCGACCGACCGGCAGGTGCTCACGTGCCGGCCCGGCCGGACGGGGCTGACCGATCAGAACACGTCGTCCGCTCACCTCCCGAAATGGGGTGAACGGCCCGCCACTGCCGGCAGCGTAACGCCGACGCGCGTCCCGCGCGCCTCTCGACACTGACCACCTCTCGCCGGTTTTCCTGGCGGTGCTATTTGGACCCAGGAGTTGACGTGTTTCCCCGATCAGGCGACGTCCTACAGGTGGGTCGCGAGGCTAGCGTGCAGTTCGGTTGCCCCATTGTCTTCCGGGTGATCCGGGTCCTTGACTGGCCCACCTACGACGGCTGGATCTGGCTCGACGGATACGAACTCAACAGCTCCGGTGACGCCGTGGAGCGACGGTCCATCTTCGTCCAGAAAGCCGGTCTCCGGGAACTCCGCAACCCCGCTCCAGCACCCAGACGTCCCACCGGCGTGGCCCGGACCGGGCGACGGGCGGGCGACCGTACCCGGGTCTGACGAGTCGTCAGCCGTTCACCGAGGCGCTGACCGGAGGGCTCGGTTGGACCGGGCTGGCGGTGGTCGGAGCCTCGGTCGGCGCCGTCGCGATCCACAGCGTGACCACCGCGCCGGGCGCGACCTGGCTACCCACCTGCGGGTCGGTGGCGACGACCGTGCCAGCCGGCCGGTCGGACTGCCGGAACCGTAGCCGGTAGCCGAGGCCGGCCTGGTCGAGCAGGCTACGGGCATCCCCCTGCGAAAGCCCGACAACCGGCGGTACGGCCACCCCGGCCGGCGCCGTGGTGGCTGCCTGCGACGTCGGGGCGACGCTCGTCGAGGCGGCGCTCGTCGGGGCGGCCGGAGTGGAGGTGGCCAGATTGGTGGTGGCGGGAGCGACCGGAGTTCTGGTCGAGGCCGGATCCGGTAGCCCACCGCCGCGCAGGACCAGCCATATGCCGATCGCCAGCGCCGCGGCCAGCACCAGCGCGACGATTCCGACCAGGATCGGCAGCCACCACGGCCGGCCCGACGGACCCTCCTCGGTCGCCCACTCCGGCCCGGTTCCACCGCCCGGCGGGGTGGGGACGGACGTCGGGACTCCCGCCCGGCCGGACCACACCGGTCCCTGCGCCCCCCGGGCCGGCTCGCCGGTCCGAGGTAGCGGTCGGGTCTCGTTCACCGGGTTGGGCGGTGGCTGCGGCGCAGAGCCGGGCGCCGGAATCGGTCGGGTCTGATCTCGTGACGGTTCGCTGCCTTCCGCCGCCGGAAAGCGTTCGGTGGCCGGACCGTACGCGCCGGGTCGGATCCGCTGGGTGGGCGGCTCCTCACCGCGAGTCCTGTCCGCGGCGAACCGGTCGAACGCCCGGGTCTGGTCCGGGTCGAGCGCGCGGGTCTGATCCTGATCGAGCGCCCGGGTCTGATCCTGATCGAGCGCCCGGGTCTGGTCCTGGTCGCCCCGCCGCCCAGATTCGTCGCCGGGCCGCCCCTCAGCGCCGTTCCCGAGCTCTGGCTCGCCGTCGGATCGTCCCGCGGCGCCATCGCGTGGCTCGCCCTCCTCCGACATTGCCACGTCCTCTCCACGGTGGGCCGTCGGATCCCGACCCTCCGATTATCCGTCCGGCCCGCCCCGTTGGGTGAACCCCGCACGCCCGGACGTGTCGCGAACACCTCGCCGGGCGAGCCCGCCAGGTCAGCCGGGAGTTAACCGGGGACCCCTCCTATAAAAAATGCGATAACAAGGTGCCCTTCCTTGCAGCGCTGCTCACGGGTCGCCTACCAGGCGACCTACCGCTACGCTGCCCCGCATGGCCGTACGAGGCTGGGGAGGATCCGTCGCGACGGCCGTCGGCGTCGCGGCGGGCACGGGTGCCGCACAGCTCGGCCTGGGCTATGGCCTGGGCATCATCGTCTGGCTGCCGGCCACCGACGCTGGCGGGCAGCAGGTCTGGCTGACCAGCGCGGCATGGGCCGTCTGGGTTTCCGCCACGGCGACCGTGGTCGGGGCGATCTGCGCCGCCCGCCTGGCCGGAGCGGGCCCCGGCGATCCGGGCGACACGGGACCGGCTGGCGATCCGAGCGGTTCGGGGCCGGCTGGCGCTCCGGGCGGCGCGGGACGCGCTGGCGGGCCGATGGTGGTCGGCGGCCTCTGGCGACTGATCCTCGCCCTGGGCGCGGCACTCGGCAGCCTGGTCACGGTGGCCCTGATCGCCGTACCCGCCCGCACCGCGACCAGGACCGACACCTTCTCCCCGCAGACCATCGCGGCCGGCTACGCGATGCTCGGCGTGCTGATCGGGGTGCTGGCCGCCGTCTGGGCGCTCACCTCACCGGCGGTCGCCACCAACATCATCGGTACGGCCTGCTGGCTGTGGGTACTCGCCATTGTGGTCGTGCTGGACGCCGTACTGTCCGGGGCGAAGACCTCCGGCGCCCAGCTCGGAACGTGGCAGTTCACCGGAGCTGACGATCGGTTCTGGTTCCGTGGCTACCTCCACTGGCCCGCCGCGGCGTTGTCCTTCGGCTCCGCCTTCCTGATCGGTCTCCTGGCGGCCCGCCGGCAGGCCCGGACGGCCCCCAACCGGGTCGGCGCCACCGTCTCCGGTGCCGCTGGTCCGCTGGTGGTGGCCGCCGCCTACTTCCTGACCGCACCACGGCTCGCCGGCATCGGCGCGGAGCAGCTGCCGCCGCAGGTCATCGCCCCGTACGCCGTGGTCATCGGCGTGCTGGGCTCCGCCCTGGTAGCCGCGCGCGCCCAGCGGAAGGACCGGCTCCGCACGGAGCCGGCCGAGCCGGTCGACGTCACCTCTGGTCCGGGCGCACCGGGTCCAGACCACGAGGTGTCGGACCCGGACGAGGTCGCGACGGATCCGACGAACCCGGACGACGCGCGCGGCTATCCGGACACCGCCGGGACGGATCGGGACCGTCCACCCTCGGATGTCGGGTTCGACGACCGGGCCGCACCGGCCACCGGCGCCGTCGACCGGAAGCCCGGTGGTGGCTCCGCCGCCGGCAACGCACCGGACCGGCCAACTGATCGGGGTACGGCTGAGGCTGATCGGGATACGGCCGAGGCGGCATCTCCGGGCAGCCCGGCGGCGGCGTCCCAGTTCAGCCCGGCGGCATCCTCGGTCAGCCCGGCGGCGTCCCCGGCTGGCCCGGCGAAGACGAGCCCAACGAAAACGAAGACGAGCCCGGCCAGGACCGGCCCGACGAAGGCCAGTCCGGCGAAAGCCAGTCCGACCAGGGCCAACTCGACAACGGCCGAGCCGACAGACACCGGCCCGACCGGGGCGGGTCCGGCCTCCTCGGCGAAGGCAGAGCCAGCGCCCCCGGCGAAGGCGGGCCCGGTGAAGCCCGCCCGGCGTGCGGCCAGGGCTCGCCCGACCCGGACCTCCGACCAGGATCCGGGGCAGACGGCGGACCAGCCCGGGGACGCCGAGGCGGACGCGTCCGGAACCACGGCCGACCCGGGCCGCTGACGTCACCCGTACCGCACCCACCCGCGCGGGCGTCCAGCCGTACCGGCCTGTCCCACCCGGCGTCTACTCCACCGGCCAGGTGTGTACCGGCTCGTTGGTGCGTTGCAGATCGCTGTACCGCAACAGCATGTGATGCAGCGCGGCCGTACGGTCCATGCCCCGGCTGCGTTCGGCCACCCGTACCGTCTCGGTCTGCCAGACCGCACCGTTGCGCCGGGTGTGGCAGCGTTGCTCGATGATGCCGAGCAACCGGTCCCGCTGCGCCGGGTCGACCCCGAACCGGTCGAGCCCGGTGGCGGCCCGGGGCAGCAGTACGTCCCGGACCAGGTCGGTGACCCGAACCTCGCCCAGCCGGGGCCAGTAGATGGTCGCGTCGATGCCCCGCCGGGCGGCGGCGTGGAAGTTCTCCTCGGCGGTGCTGAACGTCAACTGACTCCACACCGGCCGGTCCGCCTCGGACAGCTCCCGGGCCAGCCCGAAGTAGAAGGCCGCGTTCGCCAGCATGTCCACCACGGTGGGGCCGGCCGGCAGCACCCGGTTCTCAACCCGCAGGTGGGGCCGGCCGTTCATGATGTCGTAGACGGGCCGGTTCCAGCGGTACACGGTCCCGTTGTGCAGCCGCAGCTCGGCCAACTGCGGTACGCCGCCCTCGTGCAGCACCTCCACCGGGTCCTCCTCGTCGCAGATCGGCAACAGCGGAGGGAAGTACCGCACGTTCTCCTCGAACAGGTCGAAGATCGAGGTGATCCACCGCTCGCCGAACCAGACCCGTGGTCGTACCCCCTGCGCCTTGAGCTCGTCCGGGCGCGTGTCGGTGGCCTGTTCGAACAGCGCGACCCGGGTCTCGGCCCAGAGTTGTCTGCCGTAGAGGTACGGCGAGTTCGCGCCCAGCGCCACCTGGACCCCCGCGATGGCCTGCGAGGCGTTCCAGACGTCGGCGAAGCTGTCCGGCGCGACCTGGAGGTGGAGTTGCAGGCTGGTGCAGGCGGCCTCCGGTGCGATCGAGTCGGTGTGTGTCTCCAACCGCTCCACGCCGCGGATGTCCAGCTCGATGTCCTCGCCCCGGGCCGCGACGATCTGCTCGTTGAGGACCTGGTACCGCTCGTTGGCCGAAAGGTTGTCGGCCACCAGATGCCCGGCGGTGAGGGTGGGCAGGATGCCGACCATCGCGATCCGGGCGTCGGACTGGCTGGCCCGGTCATCGGCCCGGCCCAGGCTGCCGCGTAGGTCGTCCTCGTAGTCGGCGAAGCCGTTCCCCTCGATCAGCCGGGGTGCGGCGTTGAGTTCCAGGTTGAACCGGCCCAGTTCGGTCTGGAAGTTCGGGTCGGCCAGGTTGGCCAGGATCTCCGAGTTGCGCATCGCCGGCTCGGCGGTGCCGTCCATCAGGTTGAGCTCGATCTCCAGCCCGGTCATCGGCCGGTCGGCGTCGAAGCCGAAGTCATCGAGCATCAGGGCGAAAACGTCCAGACACCGCCGAACCTTTTGTCGGTACCGGACACGGTCTTCTCGGGAGAAAACGCCCTGCGAGACGTCGCGGCCCATCTACCCTCCAGCTGCAAGGCGCGGTTGGACGCGTTTCCCGCCCCGGTAGCGGGCGGGGACGCGCGTGGGAACTATCACGGTAAGAGCACGGTCACGCCGCACCAAGGGTGGACCAACGCCGTTGCCGGATGACCGGACAACGGCGCCGCGCCAACCTTGGCACAGATCCCGTACCCATGCTCAACCGCCCAGTACCCCAACCTCCGGGACACCCACCGTGGGCCGGGTCACCGGCACCTCACCCGATCCTGGCCCGGGGGGGTGGGGGGGGGGGGATAGGTGGTGGGGGGGGGGGTCGGGAACAGAAGTGCCCCAAAACCCCACAGCCCCCGCCGCCCCTTTTTCCCACCCTTA